>JBGVKA010000025.1:0-7007 GCA_045129715.1 Eubacteriales bacterium
GAGACGTAATATCTCTACCTCTCGGTGCTACGACCATAGACTTTGCGTACGCTATACACTCCGCGGTCGGAAACAAAATGATGGGCGCGAAGATAAACGGCGTTATCGTTCCTATAGACAAGGTTCCTAAAAACGGAGATATAATTGAGATAATCACCTCACAGTCCTCTAAGGGACCGAGCCGTGATTGGCTCAAGATAGTTAAGACCGGTGCGGCACGAAGCAAGATCAGACAGTGGTTCAAAAAGGAAAAGCGCGCCGAGAATATCGTCGTCGGAAGAAACGAGGTCGAAAGAGAGGTCAAACGCTTCGGCAGAAGCATAAGTGACTCGGAGCTCGACGAGATAATTACGACGATAGGAAGAAAGGTCGGAATCCAGGATGCCGACGACTTCTATAACACTATAGGCTTCGGAGGTCTTTCTCTTTCGAGATTTATCCCGAAGATCAAGGAAGAGATCGAAAAGCTTACGGCATCGGAGGATACTGCACCTAAAACGGCAGAGGACGAGATCAAGGACGTCAAGCTTGCGACAAAATCAAACAGACTCAGATCCTCCGGCGGCATAATAATCGACGGCGAGCGCGGATGTCAGGTCAAGTTTGCAAAATGCTGCAATCCGCTTCCCGGAGACAAGATAGTCGGATTTATTACCAGAGGCTTCGGCGTATCCGTTCATAAATGCGACTGTCCTAACGTTACGCTTTCGAGAAACGACGAGAATCTTTCCCGTTGGGTGAAGGCGGAGTGGGACGTACCTGCAAACCAGACGCAGTCTCAGGAGGTATACGAGGCTATGATACAGATAGTCGTAGAGGATGGAATAGGCGTTATTGCGTCCATTTCCGTAGCTCTTGCGGATATGAAGGTCTCCATCACCTCTATCAATACGCAGATGCAGAAGGACGGCACCGTGCTCGTTAACCTTTCCGTAGGCTGTAAGAACACATCGCATTACGATTCGATCGTATCAAAGCTTCGTTCTCTTAAATCGGTAGTATCCGTTTCAAGAGGATTCT
This sequence comes from Eubacteriales bacterium, assembly GCA_045129715.1. GTDB lineage: Bacteria > Bacillota > Clostridia > Oscillospirales > CAG-272 > UBA1740. The sequence continues at coordinate 1,021 of JBGVKA010000025.1, forward strand.
CACATTAATATTATTTAGGAAGTAAAATTATGATAGCAGTGCTTCAAAGAGTAAATAACGCGACCGTTTATGCAGACGGTGAGCTCTCAGGCGCGATAGGATTCGGCTTATATATCCTTCTTGGCGTTGAGCGTGACGATACCGAAAGAGATGCAGAGCTTCTCAGCGAAAAGATATCAAAGCTCAGGATCTTCTGTGATGCCGACGATAAAATGAATCTTTCGGTCAAGGACGTTGACGGAGAGACTCTCGTCGTTTCGAACTTTACGCTTAACGCGAATTATTCCCACGGAAACCGCCCCGATTATTTTTCGGGAGCGGCTCCCGATGAGGCTAACCGCCTTTACGAGTATTTTATCTCTCTTATGAAAAGTAAGGTCAGAAAGTGCGAAAGCGGTGTCTTTGGAGCTGATATGAGAACGGAAATGTCGACAAACGGCCCCGTGACCATCGTAATGAACTCCAAGGTCTTATATACGAAAAAGAATTGACGAAATAAGGAGAAAACCTTTATGGTTTTAAAAATAGACGGTAATATAAACAGATATTACGTTCAAACTCTTTGTATGATATTTTTCCCCGGTGCAACGTTCGGTGAAAACGAGGAAAGCGGAGACGGAGTTCCCGAGGTCAGCGTTAACGTTTATTCCGACTCTGACGGCGGCGCAACCGCCTACGTTACGATGAAGCTTAACGACCGCGTGTGCGATGCAACCGCGAGCGTTTGTGCGGAAGAGATAATAAGCATCGCAACCAAGGAGTCTATAGCGGTCGGACGTGCCTTGTTCTCCGCGGGAAAGGATCTTCTCGGTCATATACCGCCGTGGGGCATTTTAACGGGCGTAAGACCTGCAAAAATAGCCAGCGCACTCATTCGTGAGGGAAACGGAATAACGAAGAGCAAGAGAATTCTCAGAGACGAGTATCTTCTCAATCCTCAGAAGGCGGCTCTCGCCGTATCCGTGGCGTCTCTTGAGATGAAGATATTGAAAAAGAGCACGCCGAGAAGCTGCTCGCTTTACGTTTCAATACCGTTCTGCCCGACGAGATGCTCGTATTGCAGCTTCGTTTCATATACAACACCGAGATTGCTTTCGCTTATCGATCCGTACGTTGAGGCGCTTTGCTCGGATCTTGACGAGACGTTCGATACCATAGAAAAGCTCGGTCTTTCCTTATCTACTATATATATAGGCGGTGGAACTCCCACCACGCTTTCCGAGTGTCAGCTTGAGAAGCTTCTTTCAAAGATATCCGAAAGAACGGACACGTCAAAGCTCCTTGAATTTACTCTTGAAGCAGGACGCCCCGACACGATAACGAAGGGAAAGCTTGATATTGCAAAGCAATACGGAGTGACGAGAATAAGCGTTAATCCGCAGACCTTGAACGACGACGTTTTGAGGGAGATAGGAAGACGTCATAATACCGACGATTTCTTCAGTGCGTATAAGATAGCAAAGGAAAGCGGCATCAGAGACGTCAACGTAGACCTTATCGCAGGTCTTCCCGGTGACGATTTCAAGAGCTTCTCTGAGACGGTCGACAGAATAATCGAGCTCGATCCTACCAATATAACCGTACATACCTTCTCTGTAAAAAAGGCGTCCGATGCTCTTAAAAATAACTCGAATATCTACTCGGTTTCGGGCGGAGATGCGGCAAAATGCGTATCCTATTCGCAGATAAAGACCAAATTTGCAGGATATAAGCCGTATTATATGTACAGACAGAAGAACACCGTTGGAAATCTTGAGAACGTTGGATTTGCAAAGGAAGGGCACGAGGGCTTATATAACGTTTATATGATGGAAGAAACGCAAACCATATTTGCAGTCGGTGCAGGTGCCGTTACGAAGCTCGTCAGTGACGAATGGGAAAACGGAATGCCCAAAAACATCGTTCGTATATTCACCCCCAAGTATCCTTACGAATATCTTCGCGAATACGACCTTCGCAAATCGGGAAGTCCCGAGGCTAAAGAACCGGCATCAAAGCAAATACTTGAGTTCTTCGGCAAATAACCGATACATAAGTCTATGTACTTGAAAAACGAATAAATAAAAGGACTTGCTAATAAATTTTAGTAAGTCTTTTTATTTTTTGAGGTATGAAATGATCAAAGAGGGTAAAAACGAGGTCAATAACGGTCTTGTTGGCGGTGCGCTTGCACTGACGGTATCGGTTTTTATAGTAAAGCTTATAGGGTATCTATATAAGCTTCCGCTATCGCATATTTTAGGTGACGAGGGAATGGGATACTTTAATTCCGCGTATTCGGTATTCTCGTTCTTCTATATGCTTTCTCTCGGAGGTGTTCCGCGTGCCGTAGCGGTCACGGTTGCGGATGCGAGATATCGGTACGGAATGGAATCAGCACGGAAAATACTAAAGGTTTCTCTCGCACTCTTCCTCTCGATCGGCATATCCTTTGCCGCGATGCTTATGATCTTTTCGGGATTTTTTTCAAGGCTGATAGGAAACGGTTTAGCTAAATTTTCACTGATCTGCATTGCACCGTCACTCAGCTTCGTTTCTGCCGCAGGAGTCCTTCGCGGGTATCTGAACGGCATAGGAAAGCTGAAGGCAGTTGCCGTCGCAGAGGTGCTTGACGGTGCTTCGAAATTTGCAACGGGACTCGCATTTGCGCTCGCCTCAGCGCGAAAAGGAATGAGTGCTTATATGGTTTCCGCGTATACTATACTCGGTGTCAGCGTTGGTGCATTCGTTGGCGCGGTCTTTATGCTCATTTGCACGAAAAATGAAAAAACAAAAGAAAAAGAAGGGCAGAAAGGCATATATGAAGAGAAAACCTCCGATCTTTTAAAAAAGATAATCAGGATCGCGGCACCTATAACGCTCAGTAGTGCCATCATGGGAGCGACTAATATTATCGATCTCGGAATGATAATGAAGAGGCTTGTAAGCGTTGGATTTTCCGAGGTAGAGGCGGTGTCTCTTTACGGCAATTTCACGACTCTCGTTATACCTCTTCTCAATCTTGCCTCAGCGTTCGTGACACCCTTTGCCACGGCATCAATGCCGTATATTGCGAAGCATCGGGCACTCGGTGAGAGTGATGAATATTATGCTCTCATCGGGCAAATAATTTTCTTGACGTCTTTTTTCATCTCTCCGATCGCGCTTTCGTATTTGATGTTTTCGAACGAGGTTCTCTCGCTCTTGTTTAACGATGCCTCAGCACTCGTTGCCGCCCCCTTGCTTTCCGCGGCGTCGGTATCGGTACTGCTTTCCGCAATGCTCATTATGACCAATACGGTCCTTGAATCCTCGGGATATTGCCGCGTCCCGCTTTGCGCGATGGGATGCGGAGCTGTAGTTAAGGCGATATCGTCATACTTATTAATAGGAAGGTTAGGTATTTTAGGTGCACCGCTCAGCACGGTGCTTTGCTATCTTGTGGCGTGCTCGATCTCGGCACTTGCACTGAAAATTAAGATAAAAGGAAGAGGTGAGGGGATATACTCTGTATTCGTTCCCGCTTTGGTCGCCTTTTGCGTTATGCTCCTCGCCAAATATGCGTATGTAACCCTGTCCTCAGCTCTTGATATTGAGTGGATTTTCATACCGTATATGCTCTTCGTTGCCTTGATCTACTTAGCAGTAGGGTGGGTTTTTATGCGAAAAAGACTCGATTTTTTGTGTAAATATGTCAAAATTGCTAAAAAATAAGATTAAGCATTATGTAAAGGGACGAAAAAAAGCAAAAAGAAATGTTTTTTCTGCCGATAGCCCTTGAAATCCCTCGCTTTTGTTGATATAATCATATCGATCATTTTTTGAAAGGATGTATAAAACTTATGAACAAAACAGAACTTGTAAACGTTGTTGCAGCTGAGTCTGCAGTATCTAAGAAGGATGTAGAGGCTGTTGTAGCAGCTGCCTTTAACGCTATCGCAGAGGCTCTTAAGGCTGGTGATAAGGTTCAGCTTCTTGGCTTCGGCACATTCGAGGTTAAGGACGTTGCCGCAAGAGAAGGCCGTAACCCCAAGACCGGCGAGACCATCGAGATCGCTGCTTGCAAGAAGCCCTCTTTCTCCGCTGCTAAGGCTCTTAAGGATGCTGTTAACGCTTAATTGCTATGCGTCTTGATAAGTATCTCAAGGTTTCTCGTCTCATAAAGCGCCGAACCGTTGCAAACGATGCTTGCGATACGTCGAGAATTACGGTTAACGATAAGGTTGCAAAGGCATCGTATAACGTAAAGATCGGTGATTTGATAACGATTGCGTTCGGAAGCAAATCGGTTACCGTTCGCGTGCTTAAGATAAAGGAGACCACTAAAAAGGCAGATTCCGTAGGAATGTACGAAGTGGTATCCGAAACAACAGAATAAAAAACACAGTCAATGCATATTATGAATCGTAATTTGCGTTGACTGTGTTTTTTGTTTTGGAGGTAAATATGGATATTACGGAAAAGGAAAAAAGTATTACTATCACTCTCGGAAGGTCGTTTTCAATGTACGGAGTTAACGATATAAGAGGCTTTGACGAGGGATACGTTTCTCTTGATACGAAATCGGGGAAGGTAACTTTAGAGGGCAAGGATATGAAGATAGAGAGCTTGTCAAAGGAGGACGGTCACATTTTCGTCAGCGGAGATATAAGCGGTGTTTTCTGCGACCGCGAAATTGAGAAAAGCAGGGGATTTATTAAGAGGATCTTCGGGCGTTAATGATATATTACAGTCTGAAATCACTTCTTCTTGGCGTGTTGCTTTCGATATTGCTCGGAGCTCTCCTTTCCGTTCTGTCCGTCGCCTTGGATACGGTCTTCGATTGTCTCGGCACACTTTTAAGATTGCCGAGGGACGTGATAAAGGCATCGGAAAATAAGGCGCACGCCAAGGAATATTTTAAGTGCGGTATTTCCGTCAGAGGAGAAACGCGCGGTGCGTGGCTCGTATTCAAGGATGCCCTGTTTTTGATATTATCCGGATTCTTAGCGAGCCTTTTGCTGTATTTGGCAGTTGACGGTGAGATAAGAATATACGTTCTCCTTATCGTTTTCGCATCCTATACAGTCTTTAGAAAAAGCTTCGGAGAGCTATTGCACGGGCTCTTAACAAAGGTCGCACGGCTGCTTTTAACGGTAATTTCAGCGGTTTTATTCGCGTCGGCTTTTCTTGTTCGTTTTTGCCTTCTGCGTGCCGTTTTTACCGTCAAAAAAATACGCATTCCGAAAAGCAAACGGAAAACGAAAGATCAACACGAAAAGAGCAAGAGTAAAATTGTGCAAATAGTCTAAAAAATGACGGAATATAGCCGATATAAGTCCCATTTTTTGTCAAAAATCTCAATTATTAAATTACTCGTCATTTTCCTTGACAAATATATGTAATAGTGTTAAAATATTAATAGATTTTATTTTAATGCCTGCGCGACTCGTCATATTTCGACACAGCTTTTGATGTAAAATTGATTAGGGAGGTTTGAAATATGAAAAACGAAAATTTGGCAGCATATTATTTTCATCAGGGAACGAATTTTTGCGCGTACGAATATCTCGGATGCAATATGCGAAGAGACGGCGAAAAATACGTGTATACGTTCCGAGTCTGGGCACCTCACGCCGAGCGTGTTGAGCTCGTATCCGAAATATACGGATGGAATTCACCGTATCCTCTTGAGAGGATAACCGGTGGCGGTATTTGGGAATGCGAGATAGCTTCAAAAAATCCGCTTGAGAAAAAGGCGTATAAATACAGGATCACATCGGGCGGAAGAACGTTTGATAAGGGAGATCCGTACGCTCGCTTTTCAAGAGGCCTTGCTGACGGTGCTTCCTTGATCTTTACCGACGAGAGCTTCGTCTGGGAGGATGCCGATTGGTTCAGGAAACGAAAAAAGACCGTCGCAACTAAGAGAGGACATTACCTTTCCGCACCGATCAATATATATGAAACACACCTCGGAAGCTTTATGCGACACGAGGATGATAACTCTTATTACAGCTATCGCGAGA
>JBGVKA010000026.1:0-3704 GCA_045129715.1 Eubacteriales bacterium
ATTATAGAAATAATCAGCGCAATTTTGTTAATAAGCATTAATGAAACCCCATCAAACGTTTTTGGACGAAGGTCCATAGTTATTTTAAACGGAAACGGAGCAGTTATGCAAAAAACGAAATTGCTTTTTTTGGAAAAATTACGAATCGAAATTGGGCCTTGCATCACCGAATCCGTCCTTCAATAGCTCAAGAGCACGCTTTTCTATCCTTGAAACGTACGAGCGCGAAATTCCGAGATACGCCGCAACCTCGCGCTGAGTTTTCGGTTGATATCCGCAAAGACCGTAGCGAAGAACTATTATTTCCCGACTCCTATCGTCAAGAACCGTGTCCACGAGCCTTCTTACCTTCTCGATATTCATATTCATTTCGATATCCTCGGCAATAGTTTCGGGAGTGCTTATTATATCAAGATAGGTAAGGGGATTTCCGTCGCGGTCAACGTCTATCGTATCGTTGAGCGATACCTCCATATTCATCTTTTTCTGCGCGCGGAAAAACATAAGTATCTCGTTTTGAATGCATCTTGCCCCATAGGTCGCAAACCGCGTGCCCTTTTCAAAGTGAAAGCTGTCGACCGCCTTGATAAGACCGAGGCTTCCAACCGACAAAAGCTCGTCGGGACTTTGATAAGATGAATAGTATTTTCTTATAACGTGGGAAACGAGGCGCATGTTGTGCTCGATAAGAGTAGCGCGTGCACTCTCGTCCCCGCTCTTCATTTTGACGAATAGCTCCTTTTCCTCCTCTGCCTTAAGAGGCGGAGGAAACGTGTGCGTGTCCGAAAGACCGAGTATCAGGGACACGAATTTTAAAAACAGACCGAAAAAATTAAACATAAAAGCCAACCTCCATAAAAGAATATATGCAAGGTTGGCTTGTATCTATTTCTATACTTCAATTTTATTTTCCTCGTCGTTGAGACCGAGATAATATCCGAGTCCTCGGTCACTGACGACCGTGTGCTTACCGACGGCAGAGAGGAGCTTTGCATTTATCGAGCAGATATGAGCTCTTATGCCTGCAGGCTCGGATATCTTGCCCGAGCGGAAGGCGTATTTCAAAACGTTCCTCGAGCTTCTTTTTACCGGATACGATGCGATAAGGAATCTGAGTATCATAGTTTCGGTTTTCGTAAGAGTCACGCGAGTGTCAAAATACGATACCGCATCGAGATTTACAGAAGCGTCAAGACCTGCGAGCCTATACGAGCCGAGTGTCGGTTTTCCGCGCTCGCCTTGAGCGTTAATGATACGGCATAGCATTTCGGAGGAGATATCCTCATCCGAGAACACCTCGTCAAAACGAGAATAGATCTCACGCTCCGAGATGGAAGAGACCTCACCGCTCGGTCGTATTGCAAATATAAGGGAGTTAAGCGAATATGCTCTTGCAGAGCGTATGAGCTCATCAATGGAGCCTATCTCCTCAGGGTGAATAAAAATGACCGCGCGATGTCTGTTAGAAAATTCATAGCTTGCAAGGTCGGGCGTCGTTCCGTGCGAAACTATGCCCATATAATTGAATATATCCGAAACCGCGTTTGCATCGGATCTGCTTTTGCCTATAACGAGTAACAAAATAGACCTCCGTTCGTGTGTCTTTTGATATGATAACATATTTTGAGGAAAAATTCAACGCCTGTGAAAAAAACAGCTTGAAATTTCCGATAAATAATTCGAAATTCGCCTCCGAGACAATAATTTTATTGACACGGTGAACAAAAAGTTATATAATAAGTGCAAAGATATTTTTTTGGAGAATGCAGAATATGAAAAACGTTTTGGTAACGGGCGGCTCGAGAGGGATAGGTAAGGCTATCGTCGAGGCGTTTTGCGGCGCGGGATATAACGTCGCGTTTACCTATAAAAGCTCCGATAAGGCGGCAGAGGAGCTCAAAATGAGCACCGGTGCCCTCGCCATCAAGGCGGACTCGGAGCGCGAGGAGGATATAATCCGCGCAGTCAAGCTTACGAAAGAGGCTCTCGGCTCGGTCGATATCCTCGTTAATAATGCGGCGGTATCCTCGGTGTCTCTGATAACCGACGTTTCGCTCGAGGAGTGGAACAGAGTGATGAACACCTCCGTTACGGGAGCATTTCTGTTCTCAAAATGCGTTTTACCGCATATGATAAGAGAAAAATGGGGTAGAATAATAAATATAAGCTCTATGTGGGGCATCGTCGGAGCATCCTGCGAGGTGCATTATTCAACCGCAAAGGCGGCTCTCATAGGCTTCACCAAGGCTCTTGCCAAGGAGGTCGGCCCCTCGGGAATAACCGTAAACGCGATAGCACCGGGAGTTGTGAGAACCGATATGAACGCGGCTTTCTCCGACGAGGATATGAAAGCACTTGAGGATGAAACTCCCGTCGGCAGAATTGCAGAGCCCGCTGAGATCGCTCGTGCGGTGCTCTTTCTCGCCTCCGAGGAGTCCGGATTTATTACGGGTGACGTTATGAACGTCAGCGGCGGCTTCATTACCTGAGGTGCGTGACGCAAGAAGGCGTCTGTAACGTTTCTCTCCCTCTTACGCCCGTGCAATTGAAGGTGCTTTGCCCGTTAATAAAAAGTGCCGTGGCGAAGACTGTCAAAATCTTTATTTTTTAATTTTTTCGAAAAGTATTGCAATTTTGATTTTTTTTTGATATAATATACCAAGTAATTATCTTCCGGGTGTCGGATGGAGTCATACTGGCCGGGGTGGTAGCGGTGCCTTGTACCTGAAATCCGCTATATGCAGGGGTGATTTCCTCTTCCAAGGTCAGTTCTTGTGTGGACTGCGCCGTCTGTCGCTGTGATGAAGGATGGGTCTTGCGCAATCCGAGGCTGTGAACCATGTCAGGTCGGGAACGGAGCAGCATTAAGCGGTTTATCGGGTGTGCCGCGAGGGTGCCTGTCTGGAGCAGTGAGGGCGGTTAACGCATGTAAGGGCTTTTTCGAAGAAGAGGTGTATGGCTCTATCCGACGTCCGGAGGTTTTTATTTTACGCGCGTATGCGGTTGTATTTGCGTACCGCTCGCGCTTTTATTTTTGTAATTTTGTGAAGGAGTAGCTATGTCGGATTACCGCGCTTTATACAGAAAGTGGCGTCCCGTTGATTTTGATGACGTTTCGGGCCAGCGCGCCACGACCGATATTCTTAAATATGAGGTTGCGAGCAATAAAATATCGCACGCATATCTGTTCTGCGGATCGCGCGGAACCGGTAAAACGAGCTGTGCGAAGATACTCGCAAAGGCCGTTAACTGCCTTCAGCCTCGTGACGGAAATCCCTGTAACTCTTGTTCTGCCTGTCAGAGCATCGAGTCGGGTGTCGCCACGGACGTAATAGAAATGGACGCGGCAAGTAACAACGGAGTCGGAAACGTAAGAGATATGAAGGACGAGATAGCCTTCACTCCCGCCGAGCTCAAGTACCGCGTATATATAATAGACGAGGTCCATATGATGTCCGGCTCCGCGTTCAACGCGTTGCTTAAGACTCTTGAGGAGCCTCCGTCTTACGTAGTCTTCATCCTTGCTACGACGGAATTCAATAAGCTTCCCACGACGATAGTTTCAAGATGTCAACGCTTTGATTTCAGAAGAATGACGACCGAGGTCATCGTGGAACGCCTTATGAAGATATCGGCGGCAGAGGGAATAGATCTTGCCGAGGAGGGCGCGGAAATAATCGCGCGTGCGGCAGAGGGCGGTATGA
>JBGVKA010000027.1:0-4014 GCA_045129715.1 Eubacteriales bacterium
TTATAATAATAGTGAGGAGATATTTTATGAAAACAAATTCCAAAAAAACAATTATAGTGCACATTTTAAGGATTTTACACAATTACACTTCATCCGAATATCCTGCTACTCAAACAACTATCGTCAATTATCTTAACGATATTGATATTCAGTGCAGCCGAAAAACAGTGGGCCGAAATTTGAAATATTTGATCGATTGCGGATTACCTATAAAACGAAAATCATCCAAAAGCGGAGGATATTATTACGATTTTGATAACGATAATTTCTTTGTCAGAACAGATATAAATAAAAAAAGTGAGGACTATTATGAATAAAGAAAAATGGATTTTAGTATGGAAGCGCTTTAGAAAGATTTTTATGAATATTGCTTTCTTTTTATCCTTCTTTGCTCTTATATGGAGTGTAATCAGATTAATTGGGCATGACATTCCTGCGATTATACGTGGATATGAGGAAATCCCTATTGAATACATAGAAGATACCGATTTTATGGGGATATCTCACACGGAAGTTTCAAAGACAGTAAAAAAAGAAATTACTTTTGAAGAAGCCTTCAATAATATAATTAGTAATACCGCAATACTTATTTTGTCCACCGGACTGATTATTGCCAGTCCATCATACAGAAAAGAAGTGGAAGAAGAGGAATTCGATAATACTGTTAAAAATCAGCCGTTAACAAGAGAAGAACGTTGGCTTTTGCAAGAGGAAAAGGACAGAGCTTTATTAGCAATGGACGATCCCAGAATATACAAAATCCGTGACGGAATCAAAGCGACAAACGATTTATGGGATTTACATAGATATATGTACGATAATGCAAATGAAAATTCCGAAGATAGGTCTAAATCTTACTTATTGCTGTTAACTCCAAAAATATTCCTCGAAAATTATTATCTGTTTAAGCTTGGCAATCACGACTACATTAAAGATGGTATTTATACTGAATTCCCATACCTCGTATTAGAAACCTTAATTAAAATGGGACTTTATATTTTTAGGACAAACAACAACATCCGTATGTTAGAAGAAATAATACACGGAGATAAAGCCGAATACTTGGATTCAAAAGCATTGGCACGACAAATTTTAAACAACGAATGTCACAGAGATGCATAATATCATATAAACAAAAGACACCGATCGCATAAGCTCGGTGTCTTTTGTTTATATTAATGTTTTTTCAAACATATTTTCTCTCACTTAAGCTCAAAGGTTTTGGTATGGAGCAAGTGATCAGCGTAGCCGGTGGAGACGTTGAACTTGCCGGGCTCGGAGATAAAGTTGCACTCTGCATCGTAGAATCTAAGCTGAGGCTCAGTTACCTTGAAGGTGACCTTTACGGTCTCGCCTGCACCGATCTCGACCTTCTTGAAGCCTATGAGCGACTGGATGGGGCGTACTGCCGATGCGAAAAGATCGCGCATATAGAGCTGAACGACCTCTTTACCGGGGCGGTCGCTGTCGTTGCGAACGGTTACGGTTACGGTGATCGAGGAATCTTTCGTCATCGTATCGGTATCGAGCTCGAGGGATTCGTATACAAACTTAGAATACGAGAGTCCGTGACCGAAGGAATAAAGAGGAAGGTTTCCGCAGCCTATGTAGTTCGAGGTATAAGCCTCGTGGTAAAGCTCCTCGCGGTTCTTGGGACGTCCTGTCGAGGGGTGGTTATAGTATATAGGACACTGTCCTACTGCCTTCGGGAAGCTCATCGTAACCTTTCCGGAGGGGTTGGCATCTCCGAACAGGAGAGCTGCCGCGGCGTTTCCGCCCTCGGTTCCGGGGAACCACATATTGAGGATCGCGGGAGCGATCTTATCAAGCTCAACGAGTGTGAGAGGTCTTCCGGTGAAGACTACGACTGCAGAATTCTCGTTGACCGCGAGAACCTCCTTGGCAAGATCAAGCTGAACGCCGGGAAGACCGATATCCGCACGGCTGTTTCCCTCTCCGTTATAATTCTGAGGCTCGCCCACGCAAAGAACTACCGCATCGGCATTCTTCGCCGCCTCTACCGCCTCTGCAAATCCGTCCTTGCTCAACTGATTCCACTCGGCAGAGCATCCATTAGCTACGGTGACCTTAACGCCGGGCAAGAGATTTTCAACGCCCGACTTGATGGTTACGCAATCCTTATCCTCACCGTTGCAGGACCAGAAGCCCTTGATCGCGTTATTATCGGCAAAGGGACCGATAAGAGCAATGCTCTTGATATCCTTGGAAAGAGGAAGAACACCGTTGTTCTTGAGAAGGACCGCGCACTCCTCTGCGGCACGCTTTGCAATAGCTCTATGCTCGGGGCAAAGGCAGAGCGCGTTTTCTTTTTCACTCGATGCACCGTGGTAGGGATCCTCAAACAGACCGAGGTCGCGCTTAAGCTTGAGAACCTTGAGTACGGACTCGTCAAGCTTTTCCTCACTGATAACGCCCTCTTCAACGAGGTCGATAAGAGAGGAGGAATACGCCTTCGACATCATATCTATATCACAGCCGTTATCGAACGCCATCTTGGTAGCGTCTCGCATATTATCCGTAATTCCGTGCTTGTAAAGCTCACCGATAGCGTTATAGTCGCTTATAACGGTGCCCCCAAAGCCCCATTCTTCGTTGAGGACCTTTCCGAGCCATTTATTAGCAACGGAGGGAACGCCGTTGAGGGTATTGAACGAGGGCATAAGCATACGAACGCCTGCGTCTATGCAAGCCTTATACGAGGGAAGGTAGTACTCGCGCAAGAGTCTTTCCGAAATTTCTACGGTATTGTAATCTCTTCCCGCCTCTGCTCCGCCGTAAGCGGCATAATGCTTAACGCAAGCGGCAAGATTATCGTAATTCGAGATATCGTCTCCCTGGAATGCCTCTACCTGAGCCGCACCCATTACACAGTTAAGGTAAGGATCCTCTCCGCAGGTCTCCATTACTCTTCCCCAGCGAGCGTCACGAGCGTAGTCCACCATAGGTGCAAACGTTACCTGAACGCCACCTGCGCTCGCTTCCTTTGCCGCCATTTTGGTGCATTCCTTCATAAGCTCGGGATCGAACGATGCACCCATTCCGAGAGTTATGGGATATATGGTCTTATATCCGTGGATAACGTCCATCATAAACGCAAGCGGGATCTTGTTTCTATCCTCTGCGAGATGCTTATCCTGGATAGCCTTCATTTCATCAAAGCTATGGAAATTAAGCGTGCTTCCAACCTTCGTAAGTATGGAATCGGTAAGACAAAGAGAATCCTTGGGACCGGTTATATCTGCCGTGGTTTCTCCGAGGAACATAGCGTTGATCTGAATAAGCTGACCAACCTTCTCTTCAACAGTCATACCCGAAAGAAGCTTTTTAAGATCGAGATCGGATTTTTTCATTATGTTTCTCCTTAGTTTAGTGTTCAATTTCGTAGGTTTCTTTAAGTTAATCCTTGAAGCAGCATCCTGCCTTTACGTAGCCCTCTTTTTCGAGCTCGGCGATATCCTTTGAGGAATAAAGCCTGTTCGAGTCGGCTATATTAAGTGCGTACGAGCAGTTTGCATTATGTATTTTTCCGTTGTTCTTATTTATTATGTAGAGTCCTATATTCTCGCTCTCCTCGGTCTCTCCCTCAGCGTGCGAGGCACCCGTTTCGTAATCCAATACGACGCCCGGTTGAACGTTATAGAAGAAGACGTTAAAGCATATTCCGTCTCCCTCGTCCTCAACCGAATACGCCTCAAGAAGAACGCCGCGGCAAAGGAGCTCGTCCTCGACGAATATCGGAGTTGAGCGGTACATAACGTGGTTATCCGTTTCCTTGAGATAGGATGCCACCATATTTTCGAAGGGGATCATAGCCTCGTTAAGATAACGGGTTCCCGTTATAAGATTGGTTTTGAGGGCGTTCTCGCCCGAAAGCTGAAATCCTATCAGGTGAGATCTGTTGTAAAGATATTTGCCCGATATAAAATCGTAGGTCTCCTGCTCCCAGCCCGTAGGCTTTACGGAGCCGATGTCCTCTCTATCCTCGGTGGGCAT
>JBGVKA010000028.1:0-15092 GCA_045129715.1 Eubacteriales bacterium
AGTATCCATATTCGGAGCCAAATTTACTATTCCGCGCGCGCCCTTTACGAAAAATTGTTTGTTTATTACCATTATGAGCGAGCATAAGGCGAGCTCTATGCCACCGAGCAAAATCGGGCTTCTTGCAATGAAGCTCGGGAGCGGAAGGCTCCACATAAGATGCCCCATAGATATATACATAAGAACGACGAGAACGGCACCCGAGAGAGACAGTCTTTTTATTGCCGAGGCTATTTCCCTTTTATTGCCGTCTTCAAGCTCGTCCGTGCCTGAGACTCCGCTATCAAGCTTGGCTCCGTAGCCTGCGTTCTCAACCGCAGAAACTATCGCACCCGTATCAGCCTCTCCCAAAACGGACATCTCACCGAGGATCAGATTGACCTCACAGCTATCGACACCGCCGAGCGAGCTTACCGCACGCTCCACTCTTGCCGAGCAGGCGGCACAGCTCATACCGCTGACCTTGAATTTTCTTTTTTCCATTATTTCCTCCTTAAAAAAAGAGTCAAGAGTATTATACAAATTTTTAGTATAGTTTGTCAAGTGGCATAGGCACAAATACGGATCAAAAGGCAAAAATAAAACGAAAGAGATATGGTCAGTATCTCTTTCGTTTGCAGTCGATATTCCTAAGCTCTGCGGCAGTCACCCCAGAGAGCTTTTATTTAATTTTGTAAATTAACGAGATCCTTCGTATAGGTTCGTTAAATTAATTATTACGAATTATTTTAGGTCCTTAGCCAAGTGACCGTTTTGTGATCCGTAATATTACTCGGTAACGAGAGCACCTGCAAGAGCACCGGTCTTGTAAAGCTCAGCAACCTCTGCGTAAGCCACGAGAGACTTAACGAGAGTCATACAAGCCTCGGAATCCGCCTTGGTCTCGGAGTCTTCGTTTTTGGAGTTTGCGTCGTGGTAGTTAGCGAAGGTGTCAAGAGTGTACTTGCCCTCTACGCTTACTGCCTCACCGTTTACGGTTCCCTCTGCGGTAATGGTGATCATAGTACCGAAGTTATAGATCTTCATACCCTCAATTACCAATGCTCTCGCATCGTCAGCGGTAACGGTGTACTTTCTTACGTTAAGGCCGTTTGCATAGGAAACGGTTACGGTTCCCTCGAAGCCTGCCTTAAGAGTGAGAAGGAATGCGGGAGTAGACTCGATATTGAGAGTAGCGTTATCGAATGCCGCGCCGAGAGATGCGGTGTCGACAACGTCGCTATAGGTATAATCAGCGTTATACATAGAGCCGTATTTAACGTTATCCAAAAGAAGAGCGTTTACGGTCTCGTTAGCGGTGCCGTCGATATAAGCCTCAGCCTCGTTAGCGTAGTTAAGCATATAGTACATAAGCACCTTGTCAGCATCGGTGAAGCTCTCGCCTGCAAGAACTGTAGCAGCGTAGCCTGCGATGCTTACGGAAGCGTTTACGGTAGCCTCACAAAGCTTGCCGTCAACGGTCTCGGCGATCTTAAGAGTGAATACGACGTTATCGGTAGCCATATTGCACTTCTGAGATACGGTTGCCATAAGATACTCAGCATCACCGGAGGTGTATGCGGTGGTATCTACGGCGTTTTCAAGAACGTAAACCTTCAAGTAATCAGCGTAAGCTGCGGGGATGTAAAGGTTAACGTTGAAATCTGCATAGAGAGAAAGGTTAGCCTTAAGTCCGGAAACGTTAGGAGCTACGGTGTAGGTAGGCTTGATAACTACGTCCTCCTGAACGTTGGTGGGAAGTGCTTCCCAGCCTGCGTAGGTAAGAGTTACAGCGTTTGCATTGTAAGTTCTGTACTCTTGCTTAAGATCCCAATTGTTAACAGACTTGCGATCGGTTCCAACGAATCTGGTCTGAACGTCGGTACCCTTTTCGTAGTAAGCGTAGATAGCTTCACTTCCGTCGAGTCTTGAGAAACTTACTCTTACGGCATCCTCTTCCTTAACCACCTTAGTGGTAAGAAGGGGAAGCTCGTAGTAAGCGGCACCGGGATACTCAGCAGCGAACTTCTCGCCGTATCCGTTGTTTACGAAGTAATAAGCAGTGTAGCTTATCTTACCGGTGGCAGCATCGTAAACAGGCTTAAGAACCTTAACGAAGTAATCACCGTCTGCAGCAAAGCCTTCAGTGGTCATAGGCTCCCAGCAGTAAGCCTCGATAAGACCTTCGGTATCATACTGTCCGCCTACGAGCATATTCTGAGAAGCGGTGCCCTCGCCGAAGTATACGTGAGCACGGTCAGCAGAGTTAAGTCTTATATTAGAGGTACAGTTGCGGAAGATAATATTTCTCGAATTATCGGTGGAGGGTCCGGCATCAGAAACAAAGTTCTCAACAGGATTATCACTAAGGAACAAGCAATCCTCAAACACGATATCGGGGTGCAAGCTTCCGTCAGCAGCCTGCATTACGTGTACGGCTGCATATTTACTTGATGCTAAGCCGTAAGCTGCGATAACGGAATTCTTCACGTTGATCTTACCGTCGAAGCATCTGGTAACGATAGTAGCCCAGGAAGCCGAGGATACTCTGCTTGCGATAACGTCCGAAATGTTGAACGAGCAAGAGGAGTCGGCAGATACGCCCTCGAAGATAACGTCACCGGTCATAGTGATCATCTCACTCTTAACCTCGTTACCCTTTCTATCGGTATAAGTACCGAAGTTATAACGGCTGTTCATATTCTCAAGCATATCGTCCGCGCCTTCCTGCCACTTAGTAGGATTTGCGGGATCGCTATACATCATATTGAAGGTTCTGGGACCTACTAACTTCGAGCCATTGAAATACATCATATTGATGTTTGCGCCGGGCTTAGAGGAGTAAACGCTGTACTCGACGTTCTGACCTATAACGATACGGTAAGTGCTAAGATCAAGAGTATTACCGTTAAGGTCGATCTTATACTCCGAAGCGACCTGTCTCATAGTCTCGATCTCTTCGTCGGTATAATCGTTATCGATAGCAACGCCGTTTACGGTTTTAACGTCGCCCGCTTTCTCAATGGGAGCGATGTTTGAGATTATGATATAAGTGCTCGAAGGCTGACTTACTGTGAGATCCTGAAGAAGAACGAGAGTGGTTCCGCTTACAAGATTAAGGAATGCGTTATTAGTATCGTCATTAGTAAGACCGTAAGAAAGGATATTGCCCTCTGCGTCCTTAACTACGTGAGACATAGGAACTGCCTCAAGAAGAGGAAGGTAATAAACGTTCTTGTTTTCGTCCGCCATAGCAAGATCGGAAAGATCGGGAGCTTTAGGAAGAACGGACGCGGTAGCTTCCATATCGTAGATCCAACCGTTCTGAGTGTCTACGGTGAGGTTAACGTAGTTTTCAACTCTATCGGTATAGAAGTTATCGATGTTAAACTCGTGTCCAAGCTTGATCTTGCCAACGAGAGTGAAATCACTGTCACCGTAAGTGCCTGCGGCAAGCTTGTTGATATCACCGGTGAACTTATATGCGTTGTACCAATAATTTTCATTTAAGGTGTAGTTGGTGCCGTTCTTAACAAAGCCGTAGGAATCTTCACCGAAGGCAACGTTATTTCCATTGGAATCAACGGTAACGTTGTATTTTACGTCACCGAGATTTGCGATAGAGTTAACGTCGATCTTGGAGCCGTTTTTGATAGCGTTAGCTACAGACTCTTCCATATCAGCAACAGGTCTGCCGTTGACGGTAACGGTCTTGCCTATATACTTTCTCGGAGAGGAAGGAATGATATAATCATAAGCCAAGGATCCGGAAAGAGTGTCTTTGGTTTCGTCATTCTGATAGTCAGCATAAGTTCTGGTGGAAATATTATCAAGACAAATCGAGGTGTTAGCCACGTTCGTTCCGCTCAAAGCAAATCTCACACCCTGAACGTATGCAGTGCCGGGATCTGCAGATGCAAGATTAGACGCACTGGTATAACATGTGGTATTGCCCATAAGAACGCCGTTGATATACATATATGCAAGATTGCTTTCGGGATAGAATACTACGGAAACGCGGTACCACTCGTTAGCATTAAGCTGAGTGTACGCATCATTGGAAGCACCACTAAGCTGGTTGTTGATCTTTCCGGTCTTGTCCACGGAAAGCGCGGTGGGAGCTCCAAGATTGACCTCGCTCGTACTGCCGTCTGCATTTGTCTTAACGCCTCTGCACTGAAGAAGCATATCAAATACGGGTAGACTGCCGCCGGTTTCAAAGGCTAAATCAAACTCGTTTACAATTACCTTATTGGAAAACGCAGTTTTTTCCAACACGGACTGTGTCTTGGTATTCTTACCCGTGATAAAGTAAGCACTGGACAAGCTTGAGCTTGTGGTAGCATACTTGAAATAGGAGTTACCGGGCTCGGAGCCTAAGTAAACGGTAGCACCTGCACCGTTGGAAACCTGCATAAGATTTGCATAGCCCTCGGAATCATTCATTTTATCGTTTGCGGTACCTGAATTGCCGCCGGGAGCACGAAGAGTGTTATCCTTAGGTCCATCCTTCTTATTGAAGCGAATAGCATCAAAGCCAAGGTTGGTATAGTAAGTAGGAGTGCTTACGGTTGTCTTCGTGTTATCGATAAGAACGTAAGGAGCATCGGGATCTCCAACAGGATCGTATACCCACTCGTACACGTCATCGGTGCTCGTTGCAGCATAAGTCCAAGAGGTTACGTTTCCGGCTTCATCTACCGCACCGGGAACCATAATAGCGGTTTTAAGGGCAATCGACGTTGTTATTGAAGCAAGGTTGACACGAACGCCCGGTTCCATAGCTCTCAATCCGCCGCAATTAGTGTCAAAACAAAGAGCACCGTCAACGGAAATAATTTTACAAGGCGTTCCATTTTCGGAATTGTAAAGGTTTAAGGCCTGCATTTTACGGTTGATACAACCTGCGTTTGAATTTGCTATCATATCGTTCTCAGACCAAGTGGATTTTATGGTAACACCGTATGCGTTAATGACGATCTTGGTGTTATTCACCTCACTTGCAAACATTCTTCCCGAGCAGTCGAGGAGTGAATCGTATACGTTGATAACACCGCTTGAGGTATTACCCGATGCGGCAAATACCAAAGCCAAACGGGCACCGGTCTTTTGGGTATCCGTATCATTAACTCTAACAGTCGAGTTTTTGATCACGATCGACTCTGAAGTACCGTTATCCATCTCCGAGGCATCGATGAACATATTTCTCGTATAAACTGCGGAATCCTGCATATTAAAGGTCGTGGTACCCTTTACCTTGACAAAGGAGTTCATATAATCTCCCTTTTCATTCAAATAGCGCCATCCGCCCATATTAGCAAAGTCGAAGTTTAACGAGGAATTCTTTATGCTGATATTTGAATTTCCAACGTTATTGATGAAGGTGCTGCCCTGCTCACCTTTTTTTGCGACAAGTTCGATATTGTCAATAAGAAGGGTATTGGATTTAAGGTTGATAAATTCAACGGAGCCCGTACCTGTGTGAGTAACGGTGATACCGTCAACGCCGGTACCTACAACGTTAATGGTTGCGCCGTCCTCGGTAGCGGTAGCGAGAACGCCTGCCGCATTGATGCTACCGGTTCCGGTAACGGTGAAAACGGTTTCTGCGCCGCTTACGTTAAATGCGTTTGCGCCGCTTGTGGTGAGTGCGTAGCCGTTAAGGTCAACGGTTACGGTCTTAGCTACTGCGATAGCATCTGCTACCGTGCAGTTGCCAAGAAGCTTTACAGTCGTGCCTGCATCCGCACTTGCTATCGCATCTGCAAGAGTTCCCTTTGCGGTCTCTCCCGCTACAACGTAGCTTACGGTTTCTGCCTCGGAGGTATCTGCGCTCGTTGCGATAACGAGTCCTGCACAGATCATTGCGAGGGTGAGAAGAAGCACTAAGATCTTCGTGGATTTCTTCATTTCTTTTTTCTCCTTTTAATTTATATTAGCCAAAGCACCGAAAGTACGGTGCTCCGAATTAATAACTAAAGAATTAAGATCTGCTTTACCATTTTTTTATTTTCGTGATACCGAAGCGGCATTCTCGGTGCTCGACGTATTTCATACGCCCCCGCACCAAGAATATCTCGCCTCTCGTTTTCCGCTATAGCTAAATAGCAGCATTATTCGTTTGCGGTTTAACCAATAGCTTTCGTATTTTTTACAGCTATATCTTTTTTAATAATTAAGGGACTCTTATTTTGTTTTGGTTTAAACAGATAAAGAGTCCCTGAGGGCACTTCGCGAGAAGTGCCCTTTATTACGCCGCGCGGCGTAAGTTTTTGTATTATTTTTTTGCGTGGGTTGTAAATTATTCTGCAACGTATGCAGCGGCTGCTGCGGCGTAAACGTACATTGCGTTCATAACCGCTACTGCCTTCTTAGAGGTGAGCTGGCTCGCGGTAGGCATCATATTCTCAGCGTAGGTGGAGTTTTCCACATGATACTGAGCGTAGGTTGCAAGGTTGTAAGAGCCGTTATTGATCACTACTGCAGTACCGCCTACCGTACCGTTTACAGTGATAGCGATATCGGAGGTAAACTCTGCGATCGTGAGGTTCTCAAGAATGATGGTACGCTCGTTATTTCCGTTTACGGTGTACTCGTACTCAGTGCCGTCAACGGTGAATGTAACGGTTCCTACGAAGTCGCGCTTCATAGTGAATACGAATGCGGGAGCGGAGCCGAGTCTTACGTTTGCCTTGAAGAATGCATCCTCAAGATTAGTTTCGGTAATAGCACCGTCACAAACGCTACCGTCGATCTCGATCATATTCTCGGAATATTCGTCAAGAAGAGCCTTTACGCTTGCGTCAGCCGCGCCGGTAACGAAGATAATAGACTCGTTTGCATAGTTAGCTGCAGCGTATACGAGAGCCATCTCAGCGGCGGTATATTCGCCGTTTGCGTTAGCGAGAACGTTCTCAGCGTAAGCTATAACGCTCGTAGTGAGATCTGCGGTTCCCTCGTAAACTACGCCGCCGTAGGTCTCCTCGAACGCCAAGGTGAACTTAACGTCGGATGCGAACTTGTCTGCGTTTACGGGAGCAGAGCACATTACGTACTGAACTCCGTCAACGGTAGTGTCGGTAAGAGTAAGAGCTACTCCGTTTACGGTAGCACCCTTGAGGTAATCCTTATACTCGTAGGGAACGTAAATATTTACGTTGAAGCTCGTGTAGAAGGAAACGCTTGCCTTAACGTCTGCTACGGTATTTACTACGGTGTAGTTGGGGATATAAACGACGTCCTCGTAAGCCTCGGTAAGCTCATTATCAAACTCGCCGGTGAATACGAGAGTAGTGAATGCGGAAAGCTTGTAATCGGAGATCGCGGGAGCAGATACAAGACCGCCCTGAATGTATTTCTCGGTGGAAGCCGCTTTGCCGTCAAGTCCCATAAAGGTTACGGTAACCAACTCGTCAGCGGTGCCGGTTCCAACTGCGAGAGTGGGAAGCACTACGGCGATGTTCTCTTCACCTCTGGGAACGAGCTTTTCGTTGCCTGCCTCTACGATGTAAGCATACTTAGCCGCGTAGTCGATAATATTCTCGTAACTCGATACGTTGCCAAGCTCCTCGGGAAGAGGAATCTCGTACATAAGCTCGTCTGTAATGCCCTCAAGAGTCATGGGCTGATTGTATATAGCGGCGGTAACTCCGTTTACGTACTTGATTCTTGCATCATCATCGGGATCGATAGCACTCGCAAATACGCCGGTATCAACTGCAACGTAACCGTCCTTTCTACCGTTGCCGTTTATAGCAATCGTACCGTTGGTTACGATATTCTTAAGAGTGAGACAAACCGTTTTTTCCTTATCTCCGGAGCGTCCGACGATTCCCGTACCGTCGTTGACTATGATAGTGTTCTCAACGAGCATCTCGGGAGACATAACGGTCCTCTTGTTTCCGTGGTAAGTAAGATAAATAACCGAGGAAACGGTGGGAGCGAGAACCACGCTATTGTTAACGTGGAAGTATCCGCTGTAGAAGTGAGATATGAACGCTCCGTTTTCGGTATCGCTATGGCATATCGCAGTAATACCGTCAACCTCTATGGAGCACGTATCGTCACCGGTTATACCCTCTACGAGAATGCATCCGTAAAGAGTAAGGTTGGAGCCGGGGATAACCTCTCCGTCTACCTCTACGGTACCTACCTGAAGGTGAGCGTTAGAGGTATCGAAGGAGGACTTGATATCCTCGTTGCCGTTCGAAATCGCGAGAATTGCGAGTCCCTTAACTCCGTAGTCACCCTCTTCACCCTGAACGGATACGATCGCACCGCCGGGAACGGAGGAATAAACGGAGAAGGTAACGTTGCTGTCTACCCAGATCAACGAGCCGCGAGTAACGGCATCGCCAACGTAGATGGTGCATCCGTTAAGGTCGAGTGCCATCTTTGCGGACGCTTCCTTCATTGCCTCAAGCTCCTCGTCGGTGTAGGTGTATTCCTTCGCCTCGGTGGAGTTGCTGGTCTTGATCTCTTCAA
Source organism: Eubacteriales bacterium (assembly GCA_045129715.1). GTDB lineage: Bacteria > Bacillota > Clostridia > Oscillospirales > CAG-272 > UBA1740. The sequence goes on from JBGVKA010000028.1 coordinate 8,464, forward strand.
GAACGCCGTCACCGTCGTAATCGTACTGACCGCCGTAGGTTGCCTTGTCGGCAGTATAGCGGTTGTTGAGGTAAGCATTGTCTACCTTAAAGTCCTCGCATACCACGAAGGTCTGACCGGGCTGAAGCTTGTTAAGAAGCTTAGAAGCCTCAAAATCATTGGTCGCGATATCAAGCACGTTGCCCTCTGCATCCTGAACGTACGCAGTAGGAGTGGTGTCGTAGTAGGAGGGATACATATAAACAGGCTTGCCTGCCTGAGCTATTGCCATGGAAATGGTTACGGGAACGAGATCGTCAACCACGTAATATTCGCCTGCACTGTGCCAGCCGCAATGGATCATCTGAGCCATGGTAGCGGCATCCTTAACGCTGGGGATGGGATCACCAACGTAGGTGGGAGTCTGACCGGGGACAACCTCGGTTGCTACGTAGTATGCGGGATCCTGCATCTGTTCGAGGTTTCCGTATTCGCCTACGTACCAATAGTAAAGCACCTTAAGAGAGTTGTAGTCCTCGTCGAACTGATAGAAGTAATTTCCGCTGTTCTTATCGTAAACGACATTTGCAGCGTAAGAGCCCTCTCTGGGGTTCATCTCATAGCCGTTGGTGTATATCTTAGCATCGGTAGTGATCTTACCGTTAAAGTCATCCTGAAGTCTGATAACGGTTCCGAGCTCCTCAGCCTTAGCCTGAAGCTTTTCAAGGTCTGCGCCGCGGTAGGAGTTACCCGCAACTGTCATAGAGGTGTTGATATACTTACCGGGTGCGCTTGCAACCATGTAGTGCTCGGGAGACTTTTCAAGTCCGTCTGCCTCACCCTCTACCTGATAGTCGGTGTAGCAGCGCATGGACATATTGTCGATACAAAGAGTGGTATTTGCAAGCTGTCCCTGAGGAATATCAAATCTAAGTCCCTGAAGATATACGTTGTCGTTTGCACCGGAGGTATAGAACGCGTGCGTTCCCATAAGCTCACCGTTGAGGTAAACGTATGCAAGACCGCCCTCGTACATCGTATCGGTGTAGAATACTACGGAGAGGTGGTTCCACTCGTTAGCCGAGTTAAGCACGGGCTGGGGAACCTCCTCAAGATCGGTTCCGGTGGTGCCGAGAGCACTCGTTACTTCACCGCCGTTTCTGATCTCAAACCAGTTAGTACCGAACTGAGCAAGGTTATCGAACTTGGTTTCGTTCTTATATCTGGAGGTGAACTTGAAGTTGAAATCGGGATATACGCCGGTATCACTACCGAAGTCCACGTCGATAACGATTACAGACTTACGGTTTTCACCCTTGACCATCGTTCTTACGTAGGAGAAATCTGCTTCGGATGAGGGAACCATTTCGCCAACTACCCAGAAGGGAGCATCTGTACCTGCGAGGGTAACGCGCTTTGCCTCGGGATCTGCAGCGTTGGGCTCTACCCAATATTTCATATACTTATTATTGGCGTCGCCTGCGATGAAGTAGGTACCTCCGCGCTGTGCCCAGTGGAAGTTCTCCATCTTTGCCTTGGATCCGCCGGAAGAGGGGTTGCCCGATCCGTTGGTCTGACCGAAGGGCTCGTAAGAGTTCCAATTGGCAGTTTTGTTGCCGTCCTTGTAGATCATATACTCGGTGTACTCGCTAATTGAGGTCGAGCTGAACTGATAGGTCTCAAAGCCTGCAAACTTATATGCATCGGCATAGCCCTTTGCATCCTCGTTCTTAACGAGAAGGTAAGGAGCGTCTGCGTTTCCAACCGGATCGTATACCCAGGTATACTTTGCGCTATCGCAAGCGTATTCGTAGTTCTCGGTGCGTGTGGTCACGCCCGTTGTGGGATCAGTGGTCTCGGTGATGCTCTCTACGACTCTTACGCCCTCGCCAAGCTTCTTATTGGTAGTGAAGCCGAGAAGGTTGGTGCGGAAGCCTGCCTCTACGATAACGTAGGGCTGCTTGGTGCCGCTCGCACCTGCAACGGCATACTTTCTGTTGATGAAAGCAGTATCGCCGTAGGTACGGAGAATGATAGCTCTCGAAATATTTTCCGAGGTATCGTTACCGTTGAGCGCGGTTACCTTAATGGTGGAGTCGTAAATATTCGCTACGTTTTCCTCCAAGGCACCGTCAACGTTCTCGAAGCATATCGTACGGTAGTTAGAGCTGAGGAAGGAATCGTAGATATTGAGAATACCCTTGGGAGATCCCTTGAAGCTATCGTTCATACCGAGGATCGCATAGTTTCTTACGGTGCTGGTGTCCTTTACGGAAACTCTGTCGGTCTCTGCTATGATCGAGGAGTTCTCGATAAGGATCACCTCTTCACCGGGCTGGTTAACTACGCCGGACTTGATTCCGGAGTGCTCGGTTTTGAACGCACTGTTCTTTATGGTAAGGTGTCCGGTTCCCGCAACGTTGGTTATGAACTGACCGGGATGGCTCACGTAAGTTGCGGCGTGCTCAAAGTTGACGGTGTCGAACGTGAAATCAACGTCCGTCGTCGAAACGTTCTTCATTTCGAAGAAGCAATGCCAGTTCTTGCCATTAACGTCGGACCAAACGTCAATGTTCTTGAAATTCCATACGCCGAACTCGGTGTATACTATTCTGTTATTGGAAAATCCGCTATGTACTATATCGATGCCCTTGGTGCCGGCATTTCCCTCTATGGTAAACGTAACGCCTGCCGTGGTAGAGGTTGCGAGCATACCGTCAAGCACGATCATACCCTCACCTACGATGGTGAGAGACGTGTTTGCGCTAAGCTCAAATGCGCTGGCATCGGTGGAGTAAAGCGTGTATCCCGCAATATCAACCGTGAGGTTTTTATTGGTGAGAACGAGCTTCTCCTCCATGTTGCAGTCACCGAGAAGAGTGATCACGGTATCCGTAGCCGCATTCTGCCACGCATCCGAGAGGGTACCCTCCTTCGTATTTCCCGCGTCATCGACGTAGCTTACCATTTCGTCATTTCCCTCGGATCCGCTGACGGACATAACGAGTCCCGCACAGATCAAGGCAAAAGCGAGAATAAGTAAACCGATTTTGCTGAGTTTTTTCATGTGAATTTCTCCTTTTTGTTTGTTGCGATCGCGCATTTATTATAACACGCGATAAATATAATAACACTGCTAATAGTATACAAGAAATTTCCTTCATTGTCAATTCGCGAGAATTTAAAATTTTAAGTGGACTTTTTGGTGATTATTGCTAAAACGGAAAGGTTCGGTTAGCGAATCGTCACACTTTCATTCTTGACACCTCGCAAACTGTGTGGTAAACTATTAGAAAAAACGCTGAAAGGAGGGGGAGCCAATGATATACGACGAGGAAAAAGGTCTGTTGATAACCGGCGTTAAGGAAGCCGTTGCAACGGCAAGGCGCGGTATGAGTGCGTACACCGTCACCGACGACGAGGAGCCGGATATATCCGAGGCACTCCCCGACGGCAAAAAAACGAATTTTATCGAGCTTCCCAAGGAATACGGGCATTCGGGATACAATTTCCTGATAAACGGCAGGGCGATCTCGTACGAGAACGGAACGCTTTGCGTTCTTTTCCGAGTCCCCTCAGCTCGCGAGATAAAGAAAAAGGAGACCGAGAAGCAGGCGCGAGGCGAGGCGTTTATGCTCGGAGCAATGGCTCTTACACCGGGCGGAAGTGCCGAGGACGTTTTAAGACTCAGAACGACATTCCTTGCCGAGGATACGCGAGAGACGGTGATCTCCGAGGAAAGCGTAACGCGTGCCAAGCTTTACGCATTTTTCGACAAATGCGTTGAGTCACTCGCGAAGACCGGGCGTGCGGAAATAGAGCGCGTTACCGAGAGGCTTCCTTCCATGAGAGCGGTCAAATTCCCTTACGGAAGGGTTCGCGACGGACAGAGCGAATTTATACGCACGGCATACAAAGCCATGGCAAGAGGCGGAAGGCTTTTTGCCGCGGCACCGACGGGAACGGGAAAGACTGTATCCGCGATCTTCCCCGCAATAAGAGCTCTCGGAAACAAAAAATGCGACAAGGCGTTTTATCTCACACCGAAGCAAACTACGGCTATAGCAGCCAAGGAATGTATAGAATTGTTGACAAAATCGGGTGCAAAGATACGCTCGGTCATGCTTTTGGCGAAGGACAGACTTTGTAAAAGAGGCTCCGTTTGTCGCGAAAGCAAGAGGCTATGCCCCACTCACTCGTCAGGTAAAATGACCGAGGCGGTAATGGCTCTTTTCGATATGAATATTCCAACTGTAACGCCCGCCGACGTATCGAGGGTTGCGGAGGAATACACGATTTGCCCGTACGAGCTTTCCCTCACCTACTCCGAGCTTTGCGACGTTGTGATCTGCGATTTCAATTATCTGTTCGATCCGCAGGTGTATATCCGCCGTTTCTTCACACGCCCCGGCTCATACGCCTTTCTTATCGACGAGGCGCACAACCTTGCCGAAAGAGCGCGCGAGATGTACAGTGCCGAGATCCGTGCCGATGAAATAGGTGCTACCGAGCTTCTCGGTGAGCTCTCTCTTTTGCGTGCCGCATCGCGTGAGGCGAGCGAGCGATTCAACGAGATCCTGATGCCTCTTCTCAAGGACGAGCTTACGAAAGACAAGAACGGAGTTTTACACGGTGCCTACCATTCGTCCAACCTCCCCGGAGAATTTTACGAGATATTCGGAAAGCTCACCGCTATAGCGGAGGACGAGCTTTATTCAAGCTTTTCCGCAAAGGACGACGAAAAGGATGCGAGGATATCGTATATACGGGATTACCTCTACCGCGTGAAGAAATTCAACGATGCGGTGCTCCGCTTCGATACCGGATTTGAGATACTCGTCTTCCTCGACGGTGACGAGCTCCGCGCAAAGATATTCTGTCTTGACACGGGAAGCGTTATATCCCAAAGACTCGATATAGGCAGGAGCGCGGTCTTCTTCTCGGGAACTCTCACTCCCCTTGACTATTACCGCTCGCTTCTCGGCGGTGACAGAACCTCAGACGTGCTTGAGATCGACTCTCCCTTTGCACCCGAGCAGCTCGCTATCGCGGTTATGGACAAGATAACGACTCGCTATTCCGAGCGCGAGGACTCGCTTTTGGCGGTATGCAGAGTAATTGCCGCAACGCTTTCCGCAAGGCGCGGTAACTATATGATCTTCTCCCCCTCCTTCGCCTATTCCGAGGCTCTTTGCGAGGCGTTCAAAAAGAAATATCCGAAGATAAGAACGATAGTCCAAAAGCCGAATATGACGAAGAGCGAGAAGGATGATTTTCTCGCGGAATTTTCTCGCGCCGACGGAACCTACCTTGCCGCATTCTGCGTGATGGGCGGAATCTACTCCGAGGGCATCGACCTCGTCGGCGATAAGCTTATCGGTGCGGTCGTAGTCGGTATCGGAATGCCGTCTCTTTCTTACGAGCGAGAGGCTATCGCGGAATACTATCAGGAAAAGTTGGATTCGGGAAAGGAATTCGCTTACCTATACCCCGGCATCAACAGAGTTTTGCAGGCGGCGGGACGAGTTATCCGAACCGAAGACGACCGAGGAGTTATAGTCCTCGTCGACGACAGATTCAGGGATCCCTTATACAAAAAATCCGCTCCCAAGATATTCAAGGGAATGGAGTTTTTCGACGATCCGAAATCGCTCAAGGAAAGGCTTGAGGAATTCTGGTTCAACGTTGACAATGAAGAAAAATAGCATTTTTGTAAACTTTAGTTTTCAAAAGTACACTTAAACCTCTATGTAACAACAAAAAACGAAAAAGTCTTACGCGCCATCCACTCCGGAACGGTGCATAAGACTTTTTCATTTTTTCTTTAACTTCTATGATAATATAAAGCCACCGTAAAGGTGCGATATAGGATCCTCTGCTATCAGTGATACGCCGTAAGCTTGATGATAAGGTCAATATCGTCGGGCTGTACCTTTGCCTCGTGTGCCGCCTTGTTTCTTACTATTGCTCCGCACTTCTCACATTTATGAATTATTACGTAGCCCTTCTTTCTATCGGGCTCGGCTCCGTTAGGTCTTAAGATTCCACGGCAGGTATTCGCTCTGTCACCGGGATTTACGTCAACGTGCAACGAGCAAAGGCAGAAAGGACAGTGATTGCGCGAGGTGTAACCGAGGGGCAAGACCTCTCTTTTGCAATTTTCACATATGAATCCGTTGTCGTTTTTTGAAAATCTTTTACTTTCCATATATTTTTCCTTTTGGGTATTTTTTGTGAAAACGGTGAAACAATAACTAAAAAACGGAGGTTAACGTCTTGAAAAGGATCATAGGCATCGGTGCCGTCGTTCTCATTGCGATGGCACTTGGATTAAGCTTGACGCGTGAGGTATCGGATATAGGAACGCTTATCATTAAAAAATAGCGTTTTCTTTACACGGATAGGCATCAAACGGCACTTTGCCGTAAAAATTCCGTATTATTTTCCAACACAGAATTTTGAGAATATATCTCCTACCACCTCTTCGGAGACCTCTCTTCCGTCAAGCTCGCCAATAGCTCCGAGAGCAAGCTCAACGTCGGAGCTCACCGCATCCTGCGGCAGTCCTATTCTGAGAGCGTCTGCGGCGGTATCGAGGAAGGCGAGTGCCTTTACAAGCGCGGCGTTCTGTCTCGCGGAGGATATCACGG
>JBGVKA010000029.1:0-4044 GCA_045129715.1 Eubacteriales bacterium
GCCTCATAATATGCGTTATTATCCGTGTTTTGTAAACTTATATTTTCATTTCCGCTATCATTTTTGCTAAACGAGCAAAGAAAGACAACGGATAAAGACAATACGAATAAGTGTATTATTTTCGTTTTCATTTTAAACTCCTATGCCGCAGCTAACCTTTTAACCACCGCTAAAGCTCACGTTTGTAAATGCAAATCACACCTCGCGTTCTCAAGCGAGATGCAGCTTTCAAGTGCGAATCACGGCTCACGTTTTCAAGCGAAATGCAGCTTTTAATGCGAAGCGCGGCTTTTATTCTCGCAGCTGTGAAAGGCTTCGAGCTAATTCAGCTCTCCATAAGCGAAAGCAGTGCGGAGAGCATTTCCTTGACGAAGGGCAAGGAGATAAGGAGAAGCTCAAGACGAGTCACGAGTGAGATGCCCTTTGCGATACCGCCCTCGCCAAGCTCGGTCACGACGTCCCTTGAAATACCCGAGAGATAGGAGACGCCAACGACCTTAAGTGCCGCCCGTGTGTAGTCTTGCGCGCCCGAAAGCTCACCGAGATACGCCACGACCTCACCGCTCTCGCGAAGGGCGGGCTCGTATAGTGAGACGGCAGTGAGCGTTACTATCACCGCGACCAAGGGTGCTCCGCGAAAGCCGAAGCTCTTTAGCACGAGCACCGATGCGCAACCGAGGAGCAAAAGTGCCGTTACAGACTCAAAGCTCACGCCCGAAATATTCTCAGCACCCATATCAAAGACCGAATATCCCCCGTACCGTGTCAAAAAGCGCGGCTATCTCGCCAAACAAAACGACGAGGATAGCGACCATACCGCCAAGAGACACGAGTGCCGAGTGGTCTTCCTTTCCTATTTTAGACAGTATCTGGCAGGCGATCGAGACGACCATTCCCATACCTGCAACCTTCATTATCAGCTCTAAGCCCATTTCAGCCTCCTAAATTTTAACTCAGACGGTAAGAAGAAGCGCACCGAGTACTGCGGTGGCAAAAAGCACCCAAGCGGAGCGTATTTTTCCCTCCGTGAGAGCGCGTACCTCCGCACCGCTTTTTTCTATCCTATTTATTATACGGTCGAGCCTTGCGCGTTCCTCGGAAAGCTCCGCGCGCCCAAGCTCGAAAAAGAAATCCGAGAGAGCCTCTCTATCCTCGCCGAGAAGAAGCGTACCCGCGCGGGAGATACCGCGCGAGCGCAGGAATGCGGATACCCCCTCCTCTGAGCTGAGCTCTCTCCCCCAGCGCGGTGCATCACCTCTTCCGATATAGCATAGTATCGACTCGGAGGGCGTTCGGCTCTCGCTCACCGCACCGCGAAGATAAACGAGAAGAGCGAGCGTTTGTGCGTATTCCCTATCCCGTGCGCGAAGAGATTCCGTATACTCGAAAACCGCAGCACCAACACCGACCGCAACCAACAAAAAACCAAGATAAAGCATCATATCTCCCTAACGAACGAAAATTTACCGCCCTCGCGCCGAAGCCTTATAAAGAGGTCGAGATAGCCGTTTTCACGGAGCAGGCGAACCGAACGTCTTGCAAGCGCCTCGCCGATATCCTCCGCGTGTGCGGTGGCAATTATCGGGACACCGCCCCTGCCCACCGAGAGCAGAGCCTCTGCCTCGCCCTCGTTTCCTATCTCGTCTATCACGATGACCTCGGGAGAAAGCGTGCGCATTGCGATCTCAACGCCCTCCGCCTTTTTATATCCCGAGAGAATATCTATCGGGGCATCGGAAAAGTCCTCCGCACCGAGCTCGCGCCTTTCGTCAACGACCGAAACACGCATAAGAGAATCACGGCTTATGCGCCGCGCGATACCGCGTATGGCAGAGGTCTTACCGCCTCCGGGGGCGGAAAATATGAGCATTCCGCGAGGTCTTTCCCTCTTCCAAAGCTCGTATATATCATCCGCGCACTCCGACGGTGCCGAGGGGATGCGAAAGACGAGCGATGCTATCTCCGAGGGGAGATCTCCCCAGCCGTGCCGTGCAGTCGATATGCCGACTCGCACGCCATACGGCATACTCACGAAGCCCTGCCGTATCTCGTCCGCGTGGGCGTAGAGGGCACCGCCGAGCACACCGTCGTAAAGCTCTCTCATCTCGCTCTCCGAGACCGAGGAAAAGAGGGGTATATTCTCCCCCGAAAGCACGACCGACGAGCGTGCGTTCCTTCTGACGCGTATCTCCGAAAGGGCGCGCGGAAAGTCTCTCCGAGCCTCGCCGAGCCTCGCAATCTCGCGCGAGAGCCGTACCGGCAGCACCGAATCTATCACCGCGAGCATCTCTTTTAAATACACGCTCTCGCTTTCGCATTTTTTCACTCAAGCAACCCCCGAAAATCCTTTATTTTTTGTATACTTTTGCGCGCGCTTTATTTATATAAATCATTGACTTTTTATTTTAAGTATGATAGAATTGTATATGGCGAGAGTCGTCGTATCAAAAAATTGTCATTTTTAGGAAATTCTCTCGTTATAATATCAAGTAAACAAAAAAGATACGCAATTTTGGTCTTTAAGCGTCAGGTGACGCTTCACCATCGCACGCGCACACACAAGGAGAAAACAATGAAAGCAACAGGAATAGTTCGCAACATCGACGAGCTCGGAAGAATAGTTATCCCCAAGGAGCTCAGACGCAAAATGGATATGCCCGAGGGCTCATCCGTAGAGATCTTCACCGAGGACGGTAAGATCTGTCTTCGCAAGTTCTACACGGGATGCCACTTCTGCGGTATGAACGAGAATCTCGTTACCTTCAAGGATAAGCTTATCTGCAAGGGTTGTCTTGACGAATTGAAGGCGAACTGATATTACATTACATTCTATGCAACCGTCTTAAGCAAAAAAACAAATTTTAAAAAATAAAAATAAAAAACATATTTTGAAAGGAATTTTCACCATGAAAGTTGTAACATTCGGTGAGCTTATGCTCAGACTCCAGCCTTACAATTACGAGAGATTCGTTCAGTGCGACCACGTTGAATTCACCTTCGGCGGCGGCGAGGCTAACGTAGCGGTTTCTCTCGCTAACTACGGTATGGATGCAGCTTACGTTACCAAGCTTCCTACCCATGCTATCGGTCAGGCAGCAGTAAACAGTCTTCGCCGTTACGGTGTTGACACCACGAAGATCGTTCGCGGCGGTGACAGAGTTGGTATCTATTTCAACGAGAAGGGTGCTTCTCAGAGAGGCTCCGTATGTATTTACGACCGCGCTAACTCCGCAATTTCCAAGGCTTCTCGCGAGGACTTCGATTGGGAAAAGATCTTCGAGGGCGTTGATTGGTTCCACTTTACAGGTATTACTCCCGCGCTTGGCGCAAACGTAGTTGAGATCTGCCGTGACGCTTGCAAGGCTGCAAAGGCTAAGGGCATCAAGATCTCCTGCGACCTTAACTACCGCGGCAAGCTCTGGACCAGAGACGAAGCTCGCGCAGCTATGACCGACCTTTGCCAGTACGTTGACGTTTGCATCTCCAACGAGGAGGACGCAAAGGACGTATTCGGTATCGAGGCAGAGGCTACCGACATCTACGGCGGTAAGCTCAACCACGACGGCTACAAGTCCGTTGCTAAGCAGCTCGCTGACAAGTTCGGCTTCGAGTACGTTGCTATCACTCTCCGTGAGAGCCGCTCCGCATTCGATAACGGCTGGTCCGCAATGCTCTACGACGTTAAGGCAGACGAATATTGCTTCTCCAAGAAGTACGACCTCCACATCATCGACCGTGTAGGCGGCGGTGACAGCTTCGGCGGCGGTCTTATCTACGCTCTTATGAACGGCAAGACCACTCAGGGCGCAGTAGAGTTCGCAGTTGCCGCATCCGCTCTCAAGCACTCCATCGAGGGAGACTACAACATGGTTACTCTCGCAGAGGTTGAGAAGCTCGCAGGCGGCGACGGCTCGGGAAGAATACAGAGATAAGCGAAGCGCGGCTTCGCAATGAAATCCGACTCCGTCGGATGAAATCTGCCAGAGGCAGATGAAATCCAAACAAGTTTGGATGAAATGTCGCTTTCAGGTTCGCGACATAGGA
>JBGVKA010000030.1:0-7154 GCA_045129715.1 Eubacteriales bacterium
AGACCGATGTTGTGATGTACTATCTTCCGTTCCTTATGGTTTCGGGCACGATAGCCGGAATAGTAGTCGGTATAGTTTCGGCGTTGCTTATCAAAAGGATCAAAATATGATTTTTTCGGATATTCATAAAATACTTAGCTATCGCTCATAAATTTAAAAGGACTGCATTGACGGAGTACCGATCAATACGGTCCTTTAACTTTTTTGCATTTTTTCAAATAATAGTTTACTTTTGAACCAAAATATGTTAAACTGTACTCGATAGAAGATTTTATCGTCTTGATCAAAATGAAAGACAGAGGAGTCGATAATATGAAATTATCCGAAAATACCGTAAGATTGCTTAATGATATTGAAAATAGAATTTCTCCCGAAACCGAGGAGGACTATATACTTAAATGGAAGGATTTTTGGGCAGGGAAGTGTGACGACGTGATTTTTGTTCCTTGCAGAAAAAGCGTATCTGCCCCGACCGTTGCCCTTATCGATATAAATATCAACGATGCGTTAGCGGACTACGATCTAATGCTTTACACTCAGCTTGTCGGCGTGAGTAAGGCGTTGAGCTCAGGCAATGGGGCTCTTTCCGTTCGTGCGAATTACGGAACGGGGATCCTTACCTCGCTTTTCGGTGCGGAGATATTCGTTATGCCTCGTTCACAGAACACTCTTCCCACAACGCGTTCCTTTAACGATACCGATAAAATAAAAGCCGTGCTTGAGAAGGGAATACCATCCTTTGACACGGGATTCGGAAAGAAAGTTTTTGAGTTTGGAGAAATATGCCGCGAGATTTTCGCAAGGTATCCTAAAATCTCAAAATACGTTTATATGTATCACCCTGATACGCAGGGACCTCTTGATATTGCGGAGCTCCTTTGGGGCTCGGAAATGTTTTATTCCATGTACGATGAGCCCGAGCTCGTTCACGAGCTTCTTCAGCTGATCACCGATACGTACACGCGCTTTCTTGATAAGTGGTTCGTGATGTATCCCAATAAAGCCGATCTCAACGCTCATTGGGGATTTCTTATGAAGGGGAATATTTGCTTAAGAAACGATAGTGCTATGAATCTTTCTCCCGATTTTTATCGTGAATTCGCCTTTAAATACGATAAGCATCTTCTCGATTATTATTCGGGCGGAATCGTGCATTTCTGCGGCAGAGGAGATCATTATATAGACATTCTGACATCTGCGGAAAATCTCACCGCTATCAATCTCTCTCAGCCTCAATATAACGATATGAATAAGATATTCGGTACGGCTTTTAACAACGGTAAAAAGCTTTTGGGACTTCGTGACGATGCGTGCGGCGAATACGCCGCACGTACCGATGCCGTCAGAAGTATGATCCATAAACGGTGATGATATTTTCAGAAAAAAATACTGTTGCATTATGTGTGCTTTCCTTAACGGATGACACGCGAGTGCAACAGTATTTTTATTTTTGAGGTCGCGCGGAGGTTTAAGCTTGCGGATTTGCTTTTTCAAAGCCTTTTTCTCGGTAGTGTCTGCCAAAGCTCCTGACGGCCTTTCTGTATTCGGTGGGAGTCAAGCCCTCTACCTTGATAAACGAGCGGAAAAAAGACCTTTCGCTGACAAATCCGCATTCAAGGCTGATATCAAGTATTTTTGCATCACTTTGTCTTAGCTTAAGCTTTGCACGGTCGATGCGGAATAGGTTTAAAAGCGTTCGGAAATTATACTCGTGCAAAGGGGTAAGCTGGCGCGAAATATGGCGCGGCGTATATCCGAGTGCCTTTGAGACAGAGTGTATCGTAAGCGGCTCGGAATAATGCGTGTCAAGATACGTAAGTATTTTTGAGAGAAGAGATTTCGGAATTTTTGAGACGTTCGTTTCATACGTTGCTGCAAAATACTCGTCAAGTATTGCCAAAAGGATAATGAGAATCCGTCTTTGCTCTGCGTAGCTGAACGGAACCATCTCCTCTGCGGAGTCGGGAAGGCGTTGCCTGAGAAAGCTGAGCAAATCGTCCGATATTTTGAAAAACGCACTGCTCCTGGTATGATAGAGCTCCTCGTTTGCCAAAACGTCGGTAACTAAGCCGTTGGAGAACACGCATATCCAAAGCTCAGCACCCGTTTGTGATGAAAAGCTATGCTCGGAAAACGGAGTGACTACGGCTACGTCACCCGCACGCATCGTCTTCTTTTCACCGGCTACCGTGCCGGAAAGCTCACCGCTCATCACAATAACGATCTCGGAGCACTGATGAATATGCATAGAAACGGCGTATTTTCCTTTTTTAAATACGCTGCGATACATTCCGCAGTTGTCGAAATTTACAGTTTGTATTTCCATCGCTCTTTATCTCCTCCGTTGTAAAATTGTTACAAACAGTGTTGTTCGTTTTCACTAAAAGACAATTTAAGAAAAATTCAAATGTCTTGTTTTGTCACTAAATTATACCACGCGTGGCACGATTTGTCAACATTAAAATGGTATAATCTAATTGGTAGCATATCGTTACTTGCGATCTGTTGCACAGAGTTCGATACATAATTCACTTATATTTAAACCTTAGTAAAAATAAAAAAACGAACAATATATGAAATGGAGAAGGATTATGAAAAAGATCAACCTTAAAGCGTTGGTTTTGATCATTGCTTCCGTGGCACTCATTATGTCCTGTTTTATGATATTTTCCTTTGCGGACGAAAATGATACCACCGATGCTATGATAGAAATCAATGCAGATGAAACGCTCAAGGCGGCATTCGTCAAAAAAATGAGAATGGAGAACGACGGATACATAGGTATTCCCGTTGAGCTTTCCATTTACTACGATTACGAGACTCACGGAAAGGCTACTCCCGTAGGTCATCTTGATCCCGATGGAGACGCCGTTGTGCTTTACGTCGTAAATACGAACGTAGAGAGGATCGGCACGAAGTCCGACGTAGAGATCATAAAGGGCTTGCTTGAGAGAGGATACGTAGTAGCTGTAGCAGATTATTTCAATAGTGCAAAGGCGGTTTCTCCTGCGCTTGATTGGTCCGCTCAGGGAATAAGAGAGTCGCTTTACAAGGGCGAGTATTTCTCCGATATATCAGACAAGGTTGGTGCAGGTAAGTACGTTACCAATTTCATCCTTCCCGCAGGATACGACGTTACTGCATATCAGGTTTTCTGGGAAATAGATAAGCATTCCGCAGACGGAACGCTTGAGAAGATAGTTGAAAACTGGAATACCGACTTCCGCTCCTCTCAGCAGAAGGATAAGCTTGTATATTGGTGCGATGAGAACGGTAACAGAAAGGCTACCTGGAACGCTCCCGACGGCTCGTCTCCCGTATGGCTCAATGCCGGCGGTAAGGAGGATGCCAACGGAAGCTACATAAAGCTTAAGTACACGAAGGCGGAGAGCATAGGTGATTGCGTTAATCCCGACGGAACTCCTATCGATCTTAATCTTTACGCTCACGTTATATATCCCACGAATCCCGAGGAAGCGGTTCCCGTTATGAACCTTGCCTCGTGCGGTCTTTATCTTTCATCCGCTCCCACGAGCGAGGACGAATACTGTGACTTTACAGGCTTCCTCTTCAACGGATACGCGGGTATGATCTACGACTACCTCTGGTATCCTATGGCTCGTCAGTTTGGCGTATACGACGGTAATGCCAAGAACGGAGCGGTGACCGGTGACCATATGAACTATGCGCTTCACCTCTGGAATGATAAAAAGGTGAATACCGCGGCAATGCGTTATATCCGTCACCTTGCAGTAGACGAGGCAGAAACGTATAATTTCGATACCGACCATATGGGCGTTATCGGTCTTTCAAAGGGCTCTTGGTTCGACTTCCTCGGTGAAGCCGAGCTTCGTAATTACACTGTGGACGATACCGAGAATTATACCGCAGAGGAGCTCAAGATACTTATCGATGCAAGAATAAACGCATATACTCCTAAGCGTTATCTTGACGGCCATCACGGTGAATCTCGCTATCAGGCGGGCAACGTAGAGTCGTTTGCGGACGGTCAGCTCTTCGTTGACGGCGGTGAGCTCCAGCCTTGGCTTCTCTACGAAACCACCGGCGAGGAGATACTTGCCTTTACAAGCTATAATTACACAGCCTGCGGTACTAACGAGGAGGACATTACGGAAGGCCACGTGCCTATGTTCAACTCTCACGCTATGAACGATAGCTTTGGAAATGCGTATAGCACGGTCGGACCGTTGGTAAGCTGCTTGAATATACCGACCGTTGACTTCGTTTGTGACATCTATCACGCAATGGCGTACGGTCCTGACGAGCATTACGGTGTGGATACGTACAGTGCTCAGTTTGCCTTTGCAAACTATTTCCTCAAAAATACGCCTATCAGCGTTATGTACACCGATCCCGTAGGCAATACGACGGGGCTTAAGATAAACGAGGATATCCTCGTAACCTTCGCAGGAACTGCTAACGCAGAGGATATGCTCGCGATAACTCTTACCGACTCAAAGGGTAACGTAGTTTCGGGCGAGTGGACACAAAGCCGTGGCGGAACGACCTGGACGTTCTCTCACGAGCCTCTTCTTGGAAATGAGACTTATACTCTTACCGTTCCCGCGAGCTTCAAGGGAACTAACGGTAAGGCTATGGGCGAAGCGTATGCGGTTCAGTTTAAGACCGAGTACGAGAGCATTTCGGTAGCAGATATCAGTGGCAATTACGTTACCGCGCGCATTCCCGAAAGCATTGCCTCAGGCGTTAAGCTCGGCTTCTGTGTAGCAGACGATTCTTATAACACGGCTCAGGTATACCTCGTAAGTGATAAGAGCTCCTCCACCGGTGAGCTCGTTGGATCCGTAAACGTATCGGGCAAGGGATGGTATGAGATCGATATAACCGATATTGCAGTGGATAGCCTCGGTGAAGAGCTTTTGTTCCTTATCGATGCGAAAAGAAGCGTTGCGGATGCGTTTGTATATTCCGGAATGGATTATTCCTATAACTCAAAGGTATCTCATACCTCAACTACGGTAGGCGGTGTGAATGCGGTTGAGATAAAGGTAAAGGATAACGGAGGCTACAGCGTGCCCGGTTATACCGAGAACGTTAACGTATTTTACACTAATCCCACCACCGCGATTACCAACAACAAGCTTCTCGGAACGGCAAAGATGACCGTTGACGATATAGGCAGAACGTTCACCGTTACCGTCAAGGTATACGATACCGTTTCGCGAACCGTTTGTCTCTCACTTAATAATACGAACAATTCTGAGCACAAAACGATCGACCTTAACGCTCAGCTCTACAATTTCAAAACCAAAGCGGGCGAGTGGACCGAATATTCGTTTGAGTACGTCGTATACGAGCCCACTTACGGAGATACGGTAGGCTCAAAGGTAAAAACTCTTACTATCTCCGCTTCTCCCACGGGAGATACAGAGATGCCCATTTACTTTGCGGCAACTACCGTAAAGGAAACGCTCACCGACCTTAACGTTTCGGGTGCGTACGTTTCCGTTTACGACGACGGATACACCTACAAGCAGGATTCCTCAGACGAGGCATTCCTCGTCGACGGAAGCTATTATTCCACCTTTGCCTCGGCTCTTACAGCGGCAGGTAACGGTAAGGTAATAACGCTTATGCAAAATTATACCGTAAACGGCATCTCCGAGGCGTTTGAGATCGGTAACGCTACGAGCGTAACCGTTGATCTTAACGGATATTCCATAAGAGCCTACGGTGCGTCACCCGTTAACGTAGCGGCAAAGAATAACAAAGCACTCAGCGCAACCTTTAAAAACGGCACGGTTTATCTCTACAATAACGCCTTTATCGGCTACGCTTCGCAAACCGGAGCGGCGGCAGGCAAGGACGTAACGGTCAATCTTGAGAACGTAAGTATTTCGAATGCTGATAACTCAAGGCTTTACGGATTTATGACGGAGCCTGCGCTTACGGTCGATGCAAAAATGAACGTTCACGTAAATCTTACGGAGTGTGACCTGAACGTAGACGCTTATTCGAATATCAACGTTAACTTTGAGATATTCGGTATGGGAACGAAGAATCTGTTCGTGGATTATACCGTCCGTGGCGGCAGTATTACGGTCGACTCCTTCGCGAGAGCATATCTCACGATGTCAATAAATGCGGTCGAGTACGTAGCTGACGTTAACGGTGAATATACGAAGCTCGTTCTTTCAAAGGGCACTCCCGCTCCCGCAAAGAGACTCGGTGCATATAACGGAATATACGGCGAGTTCAAGCTTGCCTCAACGGACGGTCTTGCTGCAATATACGAGATCGAGGTTACCGAAAACTCCACTAAGTACGGAGTAATTCCCGACGAGTATCTTGATGCGCAGAAATATCCCTTTGCACTCTTCAGTAATTCGGGTAAATTTATAGGTGCGTACAGCGTTCTTTTCGGTACCGAAAACGGTCCGTTTACAAAGGCAAAGAGCCTGAATTCCGGTAATAACGTTTGGGATGAAGTAAATAATACCTACGGCCCGAGACCTTACGCATCGTACATTCTTATGCGAGCTGACTACACTATAGGTGACGGTGAGTACGATTGGAACTTTGCGCAGAGTCAGGGAACTACCACGCTTGATCTCAACGGCTTCACTCTTTATAAGACGGTTCAGTCTTCAACCAAGGCTAAAACCGTATTCCCCGGACAAGCGAAAGCTAACACCGGCTCGGGTGACGCTTATATCTATCCTTCATCCTTCGTTATAGAGAACGGTACTATCGTTACGAATGCGCCGCTCCTAAATATAACAACGTACGGAACCACCTACGATCTTACTAAGAAGGTTATGAACTTCACCTTTAATAACCTCAATATCGTAGCTGCGGAGGGAAGCACGGCAACCGACTTCCTTCATAAGATAGATAACGCATCGAACGGAACCAAGGGACCCGCTATCTTCAACGTAGAGTATAACGATTGCACGTTTGATCTTCGCGGATACGAGACTCCCGCGTCCGAAACGACGCTCTTCAACGTCAATGCCAAGGAAAGCACTATGGTAAACGTAGGGCTTAAGGTAAACGGCGGCGTTGTCAAGGCAAACGATTTCACGAACTTCGTTCTTACAAAGCTTGATAATTATTACGGCTCAAATATTCTCTTCGATAAAGGAGAGAACGGCAATTACACCGCGATCGAG
>JBGVKA010000031.1:0-2788 GCA_045129715.1 Eubacteriales bacterium
TATCCTTATCCGCAAGGACGGTGAGCTTCCTATGCTTATTGCTCACGGTGGCGGAAACGAAGAGTTTCCCGACAATACGCTTGAGGCATTTTATAATGCGTATAGCGTTGATAAAAACGTTATGATGGAGACCGACGTCAATTTGACTAAGGACGGAGTCCTCATTCTCTCGCATGACACAAGACTCGATAGAAAAACCAACGTAACGGGGCTTATCGAGGATTGGAGCTACAGTGACTTGATAGAACAGCGTGTTAACTTTGGCTACGATAACGACACTGAGAAGACCGTTCTCGTCGGTGAACGCGCGATATATACGAACGCTGACGGAGTTGCCGTTACACCGCTTGACGTCGCGTATCCCGAGGGTGTCACCGCGCGCGACGATGAGATATATTACGCCACGAAATTTGAGGAGCTTCTCACCGCATTCCCGGAAAATATAATCAGCGTTGAGATAAAGCAAAAGGGCAAGGTCGGTATTGAGGCTCTTGACGAGCTTGTAAGGATACTCAAGAAGCACGATGCCTTCGACCGCGTTATTATCGCGACCTTTAACGGTAACGTTTACCGCACGGTCAAAAAATATCAGAGAAACGGCACTCTTCCCGAGAACGTTATGTATTCTCCCTCGCTCTTCTCCGCGGCTCGTTACACTCTTGAATATTATTCCGGTCTTGATATCTTCTACCGTGACGGAGTTGCAGTATTTCAGTTTCCCACTGATGCGGTAGGCGTTGTGTACGCAAAGCCCTCGTTCATCGAGAATATGCACGAGCGCAACGTTGCCGTTCAGTTCTGGACGATCGACGATGAGGACGAAATGCGCGCCCTGATCGAGCTCGGTGCAGACGGTATAATGACGAACCGTCCAACAAGGCTCAAAGCGGTGCTTGACGAATACCGTGAAAAATAGCACCGTTTCTCAAGGCTATAATGATTAGCTACGCAACAGCTCTTGGCTTATATACCGTTTAAAATTATATAATAAGGAATAAAAAAGCGATTGCTCAAAGCCTTTCGGTTGCGAGCAATCGCTTTTTTGCTGTGGGCAGGTCCGGTATCGTTTTGCTCACAAGACCTGCTTGCCGTAAATATTTAATTTATATCAACCTGCAATTACGGAGCTTCTGTATGCAGCTGCGCTCTGGAGATATTTCCAGAATCTTTCGGTAACGGAGATAAGAGCCTCCTTGTCTGCCGCGCCGTAGGAGTTAACAACGTAATTGTAGTAAGTCTCGATATTGTAGCTGCCGCTTTCCGCACCGTCAATGGTGTAGGTTACGGTCTCACAGAGAGAGTAAGCGTAAACGTCGATATCAACGTAGTTGCCATCGGAGTCGCTTCCGCTAACGGTCTCAACCTTATATCCGTTGATGTAGAATGCATATCTCGATGCATCGTAGCCATCGGCAAGATAGAATCTCATAGAGGGCTCGCCGTCAAGAACGAAGGTTGCCGCCTTGATGCCGTCGGTGGTTGCGTTTGCGTTGCCGTTAGCCGTGGGCATATTATTTTCATCGTAGCCTTCGCCAAGGATAGCGTTGATCTTGGTGATAGCCGCGGTATCCTCACTCTCAAAGTATACGTAAGCAGCTCTTACGTAGGAGAGAATGTCCTTAGCAAGCTGAATCTCAGCCGCCTTATCGCTCGCGATCATCTTTTCTGCGTACTTGATAACGCTGAAGGTGAAGGTTGCGGTAGCGGTAGTATCGCCTGCGTTAACGGTTGCAACGAGCTTAACGTCCTGTGCCGCCTCGGATGCGGGAAGTGAAACCTTAAGAACAAAGTAAACCTTATTGTCGATGGTTATAGTTTCAAGTGCAGTATCATTAAGATCTGTATATTCCGTGCCGCCAAAGGTGAACTTAACGAGGATCTCTTTAGGAACGTAAACGTTCATAACGAGGTTTCTATCAAGAGAAAGATTCATCTTGGGAGAGAAGTCGATGCCAACGGTTGCCACGGGCCTCAAGCGGTAAACAATGTTGCCTGCGGTATCGTAAGCCTTTGCGAAGATGCACTCTGCACCGCTCGCATTGGTGTATACATCGGATTCTGAGGGAGCTGCAATACCGCTCGGAAGAACGAGGGTAATGTAATCACCGTTTGCATTCTTTCCGAAGGTAAGGGTATCTGCTCTGCCATTTTTGAAACCGTCCATGTAAACGAACTTAGCCTTACTGAACGCCTTCTTGGAAATGATAGTACCGCCGTTAATGGTTACGTTGTATATAGTTCTGTCAGCGTTTGCGCCCTTGCCGTCGTCACCCATATCGATCATAACGTAGTTAGATCCAACACCGGTGAAATCGAAGGTACAGTCGGTGAAGTTAACGTATACCAAAATTCTCATAGTGCTGTCCGTAGGAACCTTGGATATACCGGACTCCCAGTTTCCGAAGATCGATCGGTTATCGTTGGTTGTTTTGAAGGTTACGTTCTCAAAGTTGAAATAAGTGGAATAGCTTTGAGTGTTAAGCTTTGAACCTGCTCCGTAATTCAAGGAGAACATAACGTCCTCTTTAGAGATGTTGTTTATAGTTCCGTTGATGAAGTTTAAGGTGAAACGCTTGCTGATCACGTCGGGGTTGGAGCTGGAGGACGTTCTGTTAACGGTGAACAATTCGTTTATGGTCTGAGTAAGCGTGTATCCGTTAAGGTCCACGGTGTAGGTTGCCGTGAAGGAGTCCAGCTTGCAAAGAGCGGAGGACGTCGCATCGTTTCTCAAAAGAATAACGGCATTTTGGTTATACTTCAAAGCTGCGGTTGCCGAGCCGAAGTCTTT
>JBGVKA010000032.1:0-6150 GCA_045129715.1 Eubacteriales bacterium
AGAAATAAAATGAAAAAATATCTCTTGTCCGAAGAAGGTAATTTTTATAAGACCGCTTTGCACTGTCACTCCACTATAAGTGACGGAAAATTCACACCTGCAGAGCTTAAAAAGGAATATATGGAGCGCGGATTTTCGGTAGTCGCTTTTACCGATCACGAAATTATGATTCCTCATCCCGAGCTTATGGATGAGAATTTCCTTCCGATCACCGCTATTGAAATTGCTATTGATAAAAAAGCAAATTGGGGTAAATTCCAGAATACGTATCATATGAACGTTTATTCTCCCGAGATCAACAGAAGCGTTACGAAAACGTTCTGTGAGTCTTACGTTAAAAAAGAGCATACTCAGGCACTGGTAACCGATGAGATGCGCGAGAACGGAATGAGTGTCAGAGAATACTCTCGGGATTTCGCTCAGCGCGTGATAGACGTTGCAACCGAGGAGGGCTGTCTCGTTAGCCTTAATCACCCCGTATGGTCACTTCAGACAAAGGAGGATTATTCGGGCCTTCACGGTCTTTTCGGCGTTGAATGGATGAACACGGGCGCGAACCTTAGCGGATATATTGACAGTATGCAACCGCTCGTTGATCTTTGGCTTGAGGGCGAAAAAATGTGCTATCCCTTGGCTACCGACGATACCCACAGTATGAATCAGCTTGGAAAATCGTGGCTTCAGGTTAAGGCAACCTCGCTCGATTACGATACGATATTCACCGCGTTAAGAAACGGTAATTTCTATTCTTCAAATGGCCCTGAGATCATAGATCTCTACGTAAAGGAAGGTATTGTTTACATTAAGGTGGCAAAAGCGAAGAAGGTCACTCTCGTTTGCGATCACAGATACGTCGTTAACGTGAACAATAAAGAGAACAAGGACGTCTTTGAGGCACAGATCCCTCTTGCCGATTATCGCGAGCATCTTGACCACCTGCCCGAAGGTCATCATCCTTGGATAAGATTTGACGTGCTCGGCGAGTGCGGGGCATACGCGCGCACAAGGGCTTATTTCCCTGAGGAGATCTTTGACTAAAGAGGGGCTTCTTTGGTCGGATATTATATTCAAATGCGTTCGGAAATCTATTCGTTTTTCCGGTACACTCTATAAAAACAAAACGAGACCGAGTCTTGCAAAAAGCATTGACTCGGTCTCGTGTATTATTTTTATTACTTAACGGTTTCGCTCTGGTTCTTCTGGATAACGTCGTGCGCGCCGCCCTCTACGATACTCGTTGCGGAAACGAGAGTGAGAACTGCCTTCTCCTGAAGCTCGGGAATGGTAAGAGCACCGCAGTTACACATAGTGGACTTAACCTTAGCAAGAGACATTGCTACGTTGTCATTAAGGCTACCTGCGTAGGGAACGTAGGAATCTACGCCCTCCTCGAAGGAGAGCTTCTTGTCTCCGCCGAGGTCGTAACGCTGCCAGTTTCTTGCACGGGCAGAGCCTTCACCCCAATACTCCTTGTAGTAGGTGCCGCCTATAGAAACCTTGTTAGAGGGGCTCTCGTCGAATCTTGCGAAGTATCTTCCAAGCATTACGAAATCAGCTCCCATTGCAAGAGAAAGGGTGATGTGGTGATCGTAAACGATACCGCCGTCGGAGCATACGGGAATGTATACGCCGGTCTCCTCGAAGTATCTGTCACGCTCTGCGCAAACCTCGATAAGAGCGGTAGCCTGACCGCGTCCGATACCCTTGGTCTCTCTGGTGATACAGATGGAACCGCCACCGATACCAACCTTGATGAAATCTGCGCCGCAATCTGCGAGGAAGCGGAAGCCTGCCGCATCAACTACGTTACCTGCACCAACCTTAACGTTGTCACCGTAATTCTCACGGATCCACGCGATAGTGCGCTTCTGCCACTCGGAGAAGCCCTCGGAGGAGTCGATACACAGTACGTCCACACCGGCCTCTACCAGAGCGGGAACACGCTCTGCGTAGTCACGGGTGTTGATACCTGCACCTACAACGTATCTCTTGGACTTGTCAAGAAGCTCGTTGGGGTTCTTCTTGTGGGTGTCGTAGTCCTTGCGGAATACCATATAAAGAAGGTTGCCCTTCTTGCTTACGATGGGAAGGGAATTGATCTTGTGATCCCAAATGATGTCGTTTGCTTCCTTAAGGGTAGTTCCCTCGGGAGCGTAGATAAGCTTCGAGAAGGGAGTCATAAACTCGGAAACCTTGGTGTCGGGATCCATTCTTGAAACTCTGTAGTCACGGCTGGTAACGATACCGAGAAGCTTGCCCTGGGGCTTACCGTCTGCGGTTACTGCGATGGTGTTGTGACCGGTCTTCTCTCTGAGAGCGATAACGTCACGCATAGTAGCGTCGGGAGTGATGTTGGAATCACTGATAACGAAGCCTGCCTTGGTATTCTTTGCGCGTTTGACCATTGCCGCCTCGTCCTCGATGGACTGAGAGCCATAGATGAAGGAAACGCCGCCCTCCTTAGCGAGAGCAACAGCAAGCTTTTCGCCCGATACGGACTGCATGATCGCGGAAACCATAGGGATGTTCATGGTGATAGCACTCTCCTCGCCCTTCTTGAATTTTACAAGGGGAGTCTTGAGGCTTACGTTAGCGGGTACACACTCAGCGGAGCTGTAGCCGGGAATAAGCAAATATTCGTTAAAGGTATGTGAGGGTTCGTTTATAAACTTAGCCATTTTTCTTTTGTTCTCCTTTTATTTTCGTCGTAAGTTAAAAACGCATTTTGCCTTCGCAGAACACACATCTGCAAATTCCGGCGTCTTTATCTGTAATTTTGAATATCTTGGGAAGCTCCTGCTCCGTTTTGCTTATGCATCTCGGATTTGCGCAGGAGAATTTATCCTTAATATACTCGTCCCCGTCAAAGGAAACGGTCTTTTTGGGAGCGTTTGCCTCGGATAAGAGCTTAAGAATGAGAGCCATACGGATGTATTTTCCGTATTTGACCTGTCTGAAATAGCAGGCACGCTCGTCATCGTCCACCTTAACGCTGATCTCGTTAACGCGGGGGAGGGGATGAAGCACCTTGCATTCGGGCTTGGCAAGCTCCATTTTCTCGGGGGTGAGAACGTAGCTGTCCTTGAGTCTTTCGTACTCGTCCGCATCTGCAAAGCGTTCTCTCTGTATTCTCGTCATATAGAGAATATCAAGCTTCGGAAGTGCCTCGTCAAGAGAGGTGGTCTCCTCGTACTCCATACCGTATTTTTCGATAGTTTCGTATCTTACGAAGCTCGGTATCTTGAGTTCATCAGGGGAGATGAGCACGAGCTTGATGTTCTTATATCTTGCAAGCGCGTTGATAAGAGAGTGCACCGTTCTTCCGTATTTAAGATCTCCGCAGAAGCCTACGGTCATATTGTCGAGTCTGCCAAGCTCTGCCGAGATAGTGAGAAGGTCGGTGAGAGTCTGAGTCGGATGACAGTGACCGCCGTCACCTGCATTGATAACGGGGATCGATGCGTTGAGAGAAGCCACGAAGGGCGCGCCCTCAAGGGGATGTCTTATAGCAACTACGTCTGCGTAAGCACTGATTACCTTTGCGGTATCGGCAATGCTTTCGCCCTTGGATGCGGAGGAGCTCGATGCCTCGGAGAAGCCTATAACGCTTCCGCCAAGCTCAAGCATAGCCGCCTCAAAGCTGAGTCTCGTTCTCGTAGAGGGCTCGAAGAAGAGCGTTGCGAGCTTCTTTCTCTTGCACGCCTCGGCATACTTATCGGGATTTTCGATAATGTCCTTAGCGGTGGCAATGAGCTCGTCTATTTCCTCGACGGAAAAATTATCAATATCTATAAGGCTTCTCATATTATGCCTTAGCTCCGTAAACGGTTAGGTAGTTCTTTATTCTGGTAACGTTCTCCTCGTTCTTGGGATCAGCCTCAAGATACTCGATGATATCGTAAACGTCAACTATGGAATATACGGGGAAGCCGAACTGCTCGGAGATCTCAACCATAGCACCCTTTTCGCCCTGGCCCTTTTCCTTACGGTCAACCATAATGAAGGTAGCGGCAACCTTAGTGCCCTCAAGGTGAGAGAGGATATCCATGCTCTCGCGGATAGCGGTTCCTGCGGTGATAACGTCCTCGATTATAACGATCTCCTCGCCTGCCTGCGGTACGTATCCTACGAAAACACCGCCCTCGCCGTGATCCTTAACCTCTTTTCTGTTGAAGAAGAAGGGGACGTTGAGTCCGTTTTTCGAAAGAGCAACTGCCGCGGAAACGGAGAGGGAAATACCCTTGTATGCAGGGCCGTAAAGAACTGCGGGCTTTTTGCCGAGTTTCTCGAAATAAGCTCTTGCGTAGAATTCACCGAGTGTTGCTATATCAGCACCGGTCTTGATCATTCCCGCGTTGATGAAATAGGGGATCTTTCTTCCGCTCTTTGCGGTGAAATCTCCAAATTTAAGAACGCCTGCGCTCTGTAAAAATTCAATAAATTCTCTCTTGTAGCTTTCCATTTCTGTTACTCCTTTTAGTCAACGAATTCTTTTACGCATCTTTCGTAAGCCGCTACGGGATCCTCTGCCGCGGTGATAGGTCTTCCGACTACTATGTAATCGGAGCCGATCTTCTTAGCCTCAGCGGGAGTCATAACTCTCTTCTGATCTCCTACGTCACCGTCAGCAAAGCGAACTCCGGGGGTTACGGTGAGGAACTTCTCGCCGCATCTCTCGTGAACCTTTCCTGCCTCGAGGGGAGAGCAAACTACTCCGTCAAGACCGGAGTTCTTAGCGCACTCTGCGTAGTGCATTACTACGTCTGCGATGGGCTTCTCGATAAGAAGATCGCGCTTCATAGTCTCCTCGTCGGTGGAGGTGAGCTGGGTTACTGCAATGAGAAGGGGGCGAGTGCCGTCCTCTCTCGTAAGACCTTCGATAGCAGCCTCCATCATACGTCCGGTGCCTGCTGCGTGAAGGTTGGTCATATCAACGTCGAGCCTTGAAAGAACAGCCATCGACTTTTTAACGGTGTTGGGGATATCGTGAAGCTTAAGATCAAGGAAGATCTTGTGACCTCTTGCTTTGATCTCGCGAACGATGGAGGGACCCTCTGCGTAGTAAAGCTCCATTCCGATCTTTACGAAGGGCTTTCTTCCGGTGAATTTATCAAGAAATGCAAATGTTTTTTCCGCGCTGTCAAAGTCACACGCGATTATAACGTCTTTTCCCATTTTAATCTCCTTAATCTTTAACGCCGCCGATTATCTCGGAGAGCGAATTTATGCCGTATTTTTTCATAACCTTGGGTAAGTCTTCTATTATCGTCTTGCAAACGAAGGGATCGGTGAGGTTTGCCGCGCCGACCTCAACTGCGGTAGCACCGGCGAGCATAAGCTCGATAACGTCCTCAGCGGTGCTGACGCCGCCCATTCCGATAACGGGTATCTTTACCGCGTGTGCAACCTGATATACCATTCTGACTGCAACGGGGAAGATAGCGGGACCTGAGAAGCCGCCCATCTTGTTTGCGATTATAGGCTTTTTATTTGAAAGATTTATTCTCATACCGAGAAGGGTGTTGATAAGGCTTATACCGTCAGCACCTGCCTCCTCGCAAGCCTTTGCGATAGCAACGATGTCGGTAACGTTGGGGGAGAGCTTGATGAATACGGGCTTTGTGGTAACTGCCTTAACGGCTCTCGTTACCTCTGCCGCTGCCTCGGGTGAGGTGCCGAAGCTCATTCCGCCGCCGTGAACGTTGGGACAGCTGACGTTGACCTCGAACCAGCCGATCTCGTCGCACTTGTCAAGCATCTTGCAGGTGTAGGCGTAATCCTCAACGGAGAATCCGCTTACGTTTGCCATTACCTTTTTGTTAAAGCATTTTCTGAGCTTGGGAAGCTCCTCGGAAATGACCTTTTCAACACCGGGATTCTGAAGTCCCACTGCGTTTATCATACCCTCTCTGCATTCCGCTATTCTCGGGGTGGGATTTCCGAATCTGGGATCCTTGGTCGTACCCTTGAAGGAAAACGTACCAAGCATATTTATGTCGTAAAGCTCGGCAAATTCGTAGCCGTAGCCGAACGTTCCGCTCGCGGGAATGATGGGGTTATCCATTTCTATTCCGGCGAGATTTACCTTTAAATCTACCATATTATATCCTCCTTCTTGAGAACGGGACCTTCCTTGCAGATGCGCTTGTT
>JBGVKA010000033.1:0-4341 GCA_045129715.1 Eubacteriales bacterium
TTGCCGGGCTTCACAGGGCCAGTCCCTCCGCCGCTCTTGATAAGGATATTAAATTTTTACGCTAAGTATTTTAACATATTTAACGACAAAATGCAATACTTTTTTCGCATATTTTAAAACTTTTTTAAAAACAACCGAAAATGATCCCGAACAAGCTTGACGTATTGACATCTTTTGTGCTTTTTGCTATAATTTGTTTATACAGATCACGAAGGGAGATTACTATGCAAGCAAGAGAACGCAGAAGCTCGGTACCGTTTTACGCGTTCCGAGGAGTTATAGTATTTATTTGGTTCTTTTTGATATCCAAGCTTACCTCGATGCTCGCGCTCTTCCAAGCGTATGCCGTAACGTCAAAGGACGGAGGCATATTTGCAGGGCTTTCCGATGACGCTCTAACCTACGTAGTCTTCATCACGGCGTCCGTCGCTGCCGTATTTATTTTTAACTCGGTCTGTCTGATGTTTTATACGTTCGACCGAGATGAGCTTGAGAATTTTCTTGAAAGCGGTAATGACTCGATATCGTTCATATCCGAGCTTAAAGCGATTTTTAAAACACCGCATATATTAGCCGAGCTTATCGCGACAATCTCAGCGGTTGTGATCACGGCACTCGTTGGCGGATTTTTTGAAATAGGCAGTATATTTTTTGAAAGCGGTCACAGAAGCGGATGGTTTCCGCTGGTAATAATGACGCCTATATGCCTTTTCATTTTCGTGAATGCAAAGTACGAGGCGAAAAGATATTGGATATACCTGAATCGCATAGGAGAGCTTGAAAGAGTTACTGCGCCTTCAAGATTTTACAAGCGTTTTTTACTTATATTCTTCCTTTATCCCTTGCTCTTCCCCTATTCTCCTCTTCTCGGCTTTATTGCTTACTCCGCATTAACGATCATCGTAAGCCTTTTCGGTGCGTTGACGGTGGTTGGCTTTATAGTTCTCGTTACCGCGATTTTGCTTTATGCGTTCGTTATCCCTGCCGTCAAGCGTTCATCGAGAACCAAGAAGCTTATAAGAGCGATCAAGAATATTGCCGAGCGCGAGGGATACGGGATAGAGTGGCTCAGCGACTCCTCTGAAAAGAAAAACGGATGCAAATTCAATCTTCGTTACAAAGGCAAGGAATTCAACTGCCTTATTATCGGCTCACGAAGAAGAGGCGTTCCTCTTATATTCACGTCGGCAACTAACGCGTATTTTGAATACAGACTCGGCACTAAGGAGCATCATATCTCCATGCACCGACATATCGACTTTTTCCTTCACGGAGAAGGCACGAAGATACTCATAATCAATCCAAGCCCCAAGCACGTTTTCGTGACCGACGGCATAAGGATGCAAAGGCTTTCCTCTGCGGACAGGATCTGGGATCATACGGTGCACGACGACGTATCCTTCCTTGGCGCGATGGATAGAAAATGCCTCGATAAATACAGCGTGTCAAACGAATGACGCATTCGTTTGACGCTTTGATCTCACGCGCACAGTACACACGTTATAAAAAGATTCTCACGGAAGCTACACCGACCGAACGCGCGGTCAGTAGGCTACTCCGTGAGGATCTTTGTTTTTTCGCTAAAGCTTAGGATCAATCGATCTTAACGTGCTTGGGAAGTCCCTGCTCGTATTTTACGTTTGTCTCGCCTACGATGAGGGGCTTGAGATAATTTATACATTTTTCGGTAACGCCGTTGCCTGCCTCGTTGATATAATCCTGAGGAACGGTCTTTATCTCGTTTGCGATCTTGGATATATCTGCGGTGCCGTAGGTCACGGAATACTCCTCACCTTCAGCTCTGTCTATCGTAGCCATAACGCCGGTCTTTCCGAGAGTTGCATAACGAACTCCCGCAATACCTACGCCTACCGACTCCTCTATATCGGCACCGGATGCAATATGAGCCGCACATCTTTGAGGAAGGCTGAGCTCAATGGAACGAACCTTGCATCCGAGTCTTTCCTTAACGATGCTCTCGAGCACCTTGCCGGTTCCCGAAAGATACTTATGACCGAAAACGTCTACCGCGCCGGACTGTCCACCGCTTCCAACGTATTCTCCGTCTGCGAATCTGATACCCTCGGAAACGCATACGAGAACTGCGGGATGCTTATCCATCGCCGCCTTTACGGATGCAATAAACTCCTCTGTATCGAAGACGCGCTCGGGAAGATATATAAGGTCGGGAGCATCACCAGTCAATGAAGGCAAAGCGGCAGATGCGGTAAGCCAGCCTGCGTCTCTGCCCATTATCTCAACGATAGTTACCGCCTTTACGGTGTATACGTTTACGTCGCAAAGGATCTCCTTAACGGTGGTTGCAACGAACTTCGCCGCAGAGCCGAAGCCGGGTGTGTGGTCTGTTGCCATAAGATCGTTATCGATCGTCTTGGGAATTCCTACAACGCGAAGCTCGTAGTCGTGCTCCTTTGCATACTCCGAGAGCTTGAGGACGGTATCCATTGAATCGTTACCGCCGATGTAGAAGAAATATCTGATGTCGTATTTTTTGAGTATCTCGAATATTTTTTCGTAGGTCTCACTGTCGACGTCGTGTCCCTTGAGCTTTCTTCTGCAAGAGCCGAGAGCCGCCGCAGGAGTGGTCTCAAGAGTAGCGAGCCATTCGTCGTCGAAGAGGTGCTCGCCAAGGTCTCGAAGATCCTCGCGGAGAAATCCCTCAATACCGTTTTTCATTCCGTAAAGCGTTTTTATAACGCCGCTCTTATGCGCCTCGGCGCATCCCTTGATAACGCCCGAAAGCGTTGCGTTGATAGCGGAGGTCGGTCCTCCGGACTGTCCTACCACAGCATTTCCAATAAGCATTTATATTTCCTCCAAAATTTAAAAATCGATATTTATTCTTAGGCAGTTTTTAGTTAGTCAAGCAAATCTTTTTCTGTAAAATCGTATTTGGAATTACAGAAATGGCACACCGCGGTGAGCACTCTTGCCTTGCCCTCGCGCTCCTGATCGTCGAACATATTAACGATCTCCGCCTTGCCGAGCCCCTTGATCTTCTTTCTCATACGCTCTCTCGCACAGTCGCATTTGTACTCGACCTCGATGGTATCGAATTTGTCAAACGGGATGTCGCGCATTGCGATATCGATTATCTCTTCGTTAGTGAGTCCCGAATCGAAAAGTCTCGAAACGTTGGTTATATCAGCGGCGTTTCTTTCGATAAGATCAACGGTTGCATCCTCCGGGAAGGGCAAAAGCTGAATGAGAACTCCGCCTGCCGCACGGCAGGTATAATCGGTATCCACGAGAACTCCGAGAGAAAGAACCGTGGGTATCTGCTCGCTTTTTGCAAAATAGGTTGCTATGTCCTCTGCTATCTCGCCCGAAACTATCTCAATAGTTCCGCTCTGAGGCTCCTTACCTCCAACGTCACGGATCATATAGAAGGTTCCGTAGCCTACGGCACCGCCAACGTCAAGCTTTTCGTTAGGCTTAAGATTAAGATCCGCCGCGGGGTTATCTATATAGCTTTTTACGTTTCCGAAATAGTCGGCTACGGCTATCATTTTGCCTATGAGACCGTCCGTGGAAAAGCCCATCGTCAAGGTATCACCGTTTTCGGGAAGCATCGTTCCCACCATGGATGCGGCGGTAACGAGTCTGCCGAGTGCCGCGGTTGCGGTCGGAGCGGTCTTGTGAACTCTTATCATTTCGTTAACGATCTCGGTCGAATTGATGACGAGCACTCTTGCCGAGCCGTCGCGAGTCATTCCTCGCGTTATTGTTGATTTAAACTTTTCCATAAGAAGCCTCCTTTTTGCATCTTGCAACAATATATATTCTTTCATCCCCGTCACCGCCCTCGGTAAAGTCAAAATCGGAATATGCTCCGACAAACTCAAGCGAGGCTCCGGCGAGCGCGTTCTTTATCATTTTTAAGGTGTACATTTTTTCTCTTTGCGCCTCGTCGTAGCGAACGTATCTTCCATCGTCGTCCTCCTCGAAAAGCGTTATGTAGAAATCACAAAGTCCACTCTTTT
This sequence comes from Eubacteriales bacterium, assembly GCA_045129715.1. Classification (GTDB taxonomy): domain Bacteria; phylum Bacillota; class Clostridia; order Oscillospirales; family CAG-272; genus UBA1740. The sequence goes on from JBGVKA010000033.1 coordinate 4,005, forward strand.
TGTTGTAGTAATTCTGCCATACGCAGACGGCACCTTCATTTTCCATGGCGTACGTCTGGTCACCGTAGACGTTTTCAAACTTGTATTTTCCGTTGACGTCAAAGATAAAAAGTCCGTCAGGTATAAGATAATTATGCACGAGCTTAAGCGTTTTGTCAAGGTCTTCCTTCTTAGTGAGGTGATTTATTCCGTCAAGGCAACAGACGGCAACGTCAACCGTTCCGTAAAGCTCAAACTCACGCATATCCTGTAAAAGCCACAGTATGCTCGTGCCAAAGCCCATATCTTCTCCTCGCTCTCTCGCTATATCGAGCATTTCCGACGAATAATCAATACC
>JBGVKA010000034.1:0-5063 GCA_045129715.1 Eubacteriales bacterium
GGGGCTATCGGGCTTTCGCTCGGTAGCCTTTTTCTTTGACGTATAAAACCGAAGAGCGGTATAGAAATCCACACCGCTCCTTGTTTATTCAATTATAAGTTTGCACACATTGAGAAAATATTTGTATTACCGTTTCGTTGAGTACTCTTCAACTTTTTATAACACAACTGATATAGTCATCAATAAGGATTTGAGGGGAACATTTTGTACGTATCAAGCTTTTCGGGTGTCGCGCCGATGAGTTTAATGCCGGTAGCGTTTTTAGCATCGGTGGGATAAACTCTGCGGCAGATGGCCTGACGCTTGTTTGCGTAAACCTCGATAACCGATTTATCGATCAAAATATCAAGCGAGAGCTTTTCTCCGTCGCGAAGCTCAAAGGGAGCTTCTTCTCTTACACGCCAGCCTTCAGGACCGCTATTCGTTGTGTCCATAATAAGCTTCTTTTCTTCGGGAGAGTAGTATATTTCGGTATATTCTTTGCCATCAGGACTCATGCGAACAGTAACACCGCATTTCTCACTACCGTGCCATTCGCCCTTTATACTGCAGGCGGTACCGTCTCCAACCTTTACGTTTTCACCGTCGTCGGCAGTGTATGCGATATGACCGTACTGAAGATTGTCAAGCTCGGATACGGGTGCTTGCTTTAATTCTCCGTCCTCGTACCATACGTTTCGAGGGAGTCCGAATACGCCGGTCCAACCAAAGCGCTTAAATGCATCGGGAAGATCATCGCGAAGCCAAGTCCATACTATCTGTCTGTTTTTGCCGTCAACAAGCGCCTCGGGAGCGAAATACGCAGAATCCTTCCAAGTCATTCTACCGTGCTGCTCGGGAACGAACTTTTCACCGTTCAACTCACCGATATAATACTGGCATCCCTTGTTGTGCGATATGAATATCTGCAAATATTTACCGGTAAAATTGCCGTTCTCTTCTCTGTCGTAAAGAGGTAAGAACGAGGGACACATATCGTCCTCGGTCGCATCGGGATAGTCGTCAACGCCCATCTTGGTGTTATCGTAGAAGCGTCCAACGTAATCCCATTTTTTAAGGTCGTCGGAGCGGAAGAGGTCTGTCCAGTCACCCATATACCTCGCCTCCGCTTTATCTCCTCTGCCAAAGCGGTCAAGGATAGGCTTATTACCGGTCTGAATATAGTACTTACCGTTAGCCTTCCAAATATTAGAGGGATCTGCACTTCCAACGTGCACGGTCTCTCCGTTTACCTCTACGTTGGTAACGCCCCACATATCCGGCGCTGACTCTATTGCAATATTATCCATTCGCTCCCAAGCGTCATACGGAGGCTTAGAGTATGCTATGGCAATTCCGCCTTTATCCTTGTTTCTATCCTTCGCGCCGAATTTCCAGAAGCTGACGTATGCAGTTCCGTCGTCATCAACGAATCCGCCACCGCTAAAGCAACCTCTGTCACCCTCAAAGCCGGTGAGAGCATCGGGATGGTTACGCCAGTGGAGCAAGTCAAGGCTTGACATATGTCCCCAATGGAATGCATCCGTCTCGGAGTTTTTATAAAGATACATCAAGTGGTATACACCGTCAGCAAAAAAGGCACCGTTTGAATCTCCCGGAATTCCTAAATCATCGGGAATTGCAAAGTGATAAGTAGGACGGTAAGCGTCAGCTAAAAGACGCTCTCTGTACGCTCTTGTCAATAAAACTTCAGCTTTCATTTTTGTTTATCTCCTTTTTCTTTATGCCTTTACGATCTTTACGTGCTTTGAATACTCGTCGTATACATCGTCCGACAGTCCGCTATCTGTAACGATGATATCTATATCCTTTAGCTCGCATATCTTTTCCATAGCTCGCTTGCCGAATTTCGAATGGTCGCATACGAGTATTTTGGTTTTTGCAGCAGAAACAATTGCCTTTTGAAGCGGTGTATGCATAGGATACGGCGTTGTGATGCCGTCAGGCGTTATACCGCTTGCGCCAATAAAGCATACGTCGGCTTTTACCGAGGATACAAAGCCTTCGGCCTGAGAGCCTACGAAACCACGCGAATCCGGAAAATAATAGCCTCCGCTACAATAGAGAATGCTTTTAGGGAAAGAGGTTAGTATTTTAGCCGTTTCAAAACTCGTGGTATAGAAGGTGTATTTCCCTTCCGTATTCATAAATCTTGCGCACTCAAGCGCGGTCGTGCTGTTGTCAAATATTATAGATGCTCCGTCGGGAATAAGCTCTGCCGCTTTACGCCCGATAGATCTTTTTTCTTCGGTATAAAAATCGCTTGTATCTCTATCACTTGACTCAATAAATACAACTCCTCCTCGTTTTTTGTATAGAAATCGTTCTTCTTGGAGCATGTCAAGATCACGATGTATCGTCATTTCGGATACACCGAGTTTTAACGCCAGTTCTTTAATTGTTATCTCTCCTGCTGTTTCTGTTAAAGAAACTATTTGTTTTTGTCTCTGATTCATATTTAAACATACCTCCATAATTGGATTATATCACAAATTTATAACATTGTCAACAATAAATGTTATAATAGGTAAAAATGCGATCAAGGTCTTGAAAAAATGCGGAGCTTTGGTGTATAATTATCTAAAAACGCAAATATCAATGCAATTGCACGAACGGAGGCGTTTTATGGAAATCAAATCAGTGAAATACGTATGTACCGTTACCGGTGTTGGAATTACTGACAAATGGGACGTATTCGGAACCGATCTCGGAATCCCCGTTTATGACGGCACTAATAAGAGGATGTATTTCCTTTTCGGTGACACTGAGGGCGAAAGCGAGATAGATAAAACCAAGCCGAGAAACTGGCGCGGAACGGTGGCGGGATATACCGATACGCTTGATTTCACAAACGGAATAAGGTGGGACGGCTTTTTAGCCGACGAGAACGGAAGCGCAAGGGAGCTCGTTGCCGCGCATCATGGCAACACACCCGTCAAGGAAAACACGAAGATCAGCCAAGGCGGTATCGAGATAGGCGGAAATCTCTACGTATTTTACGAATCCATACGAGGCTGGGGACCTCGTGCTTCGGGATATTGGTATCTGAATTACGGCGGTGTTATAAAGTCAAGTGACGGTGGAAAAAGCTTCGAAAAGCTTTACGACCTTTCGTGGATAGAGCCAACGTCGGACCCTGAGCTCGAAAATGCGGTAAAGGTAATAAAAGAGAATATGGCACTTGAGCCCATCGATATAGAATTCGATGCGAAAGGGCATATAGCTCCCGGGTTCGGTCAGGCGTATGCCTGTGACGGAAAGGACGGTTATATTTACATTTTCGGACGTCACGGCGGTAGGATCCGCGGAATAAAGGCAGGACGCGTTCTTAAAGAGAATTTTGAGCGATTTTCGGAATACGAATATCTCACCGAATACACTCCCGACGGAAATGCGATATGGATCCGCGGTACCGACGGACTTAACGCTATCGCAAAATCCCCTGAAAGTGCCGAGATCATCCCTGCTCCGACGAGCAATATGTCCGTTCAATATAACGAACATTTAAAAAAATGGATGATAGTTTATTACTATCCCAACAAGGGCATATGCCTTGCCACCGCAGACCGTCCCTACGGACCTTATTCGGATATAACGCTCGCGCTTCCGATAGATCACCCCGAAATTATAAAGGACATACGGCTGGGAGTCAACGGAAACGCACTTTACGGCGGTTTTACTCACGAAATAATGAACAGAGAAAAAGGAAGGATCGTTCCGCTCGTTATTTCACAGTGGTATGACAGACCGAATACGCACAGATTTTACGGCTCAAAGCTTTTTGAAATAGAGCTTGGATAAAACAAAGGCTGCCGCGCAGATGCGCGACAGCCTTTTTTCTTCAGGTTGTATTTTTTGTAACGTTAGCCGTTCCGATCAGAATTTGATCGGTTTTCTCTAACGCTTACGATCCGATAACGGAGACTCTGTACGCTCTTGCGCTCTGAAGATATCTCCAGAAGCTCATCGTAAGATCGGTGAGAGCAAATTTATCACCACCGACGTAGCTTCCCTCATCGGTTCCGCTTACGTATGCGTAATACGAATTGATATGATAACTGCCGACCGTCTTTCCGTCTGCTGTACAGCTTATCGTTTCACAAAGTGCGTAAGCATACGCATCTATATCGATATAGCTACCGCCGTCTGCTATCTCGGTGTTGAGACGCTTGCCGTCTGCGTAAAATACGTACTTTGATCCGTCAACACCATTCTCAAGATAGAATCTTATGGACGGTGTGCCGTCAAGCACGAGCGTTACCTCCTTGAAGCCATCGACCTTAGCCTCCGTACTACCTTCGATCACGGGAGACGAGGTATAGGATCCAAGAATTTCGTCGATCTGCGAAAGTGCCGCTTTGTCATCAGTGCCAAAGTAATTGTATGCAGACTTAACGTACTGAAGCATATCGCGTACAAGAGCTTTTTCAACGTCCGAGCCGTTTGCAATAACCTTTCGTGCATATTTCGGTATGCTGAAGGTGAACGTTACGTTAGCCGTAGTTCCCTCTGCTGATACCGTAGCCTTGAGAACGAGGTCTCTTGCCGCTACGGAGGATGAAAGCTCTATCGGGATGTGATAATATTTTACTCCGTCATAAACAACCGTTGCACCCTCAAGTGCGCCAAGATCGTTATACGAAATACCGTCAAGCACGAACGCCTCCAATCCATTCGCGGGAACGTATACGTTCATAATGAGGTTTCTGTAAAGAGTAACGCTCATCTTCGGAACGAAGGAGGTAACGGACGTGGAAACGAGAGAATAAACGTTCTTGCCGTTCTCATATCCAACCTTAACGAAGCTTGCGCTTCCGCTCGCGGTATTGAGCCCCTCGGAATTGGTATATTCTGACGAGGTCAATATCTTAATGTAGCCGTCCTTACCTTCCGTGAATACGATAGTTGAGCCGTTCTTATCGATCTTGCGAAGAACGTCAAGGTGTGCGATATTGGCGGGGGCTATTATTCTACCGCCCTCAACGGTGATCTGAAGAAGAACGTCGTGATCCACGTCGATATTGAATACGCTCTTGATGCTCGTTACGTTCGAAAGATCAAAC
>JBGVKA010000035.1:0-22236 GCA_045129715.1 Eubacteriales bacterium
TCTCCCATAACCGTTAAATTCAGCGGTACCGTAACCGCATCCGAGATCGCCAAGGTAATATTCGTTGACTCGGACGGAAACGCTGTCAAGGGCGAATGGACGTCCGAATACGGCGGAACCGAATGGACCTTTACTCACGAAGCTCTTAAGGGCGGAGAAAAATATACGCTCACCGTTCCCGAAGGTTTGCTGGGTGATAACGGTAAGGCAATAGAAGAAGCGTATATCGCAACTTATATCACCGAGAATGAATCTTCCGATATCTTTACCACGGTTCGTACAGAAAAAGGTGTTTATTTCACAGCGTCTTATACCGATATGAGTGCGGCTTCTGAGGCGAAGATACGTTTCTCGGTTGAAAATGATGCGGCAAACGCTGCAGGTCTTTATTTGGTTAACAATTTCAATGCCGAATCACCGGATAGCAGCACTGTCGGTGCTTTGATAGAAAAAGTTTATCTTGTGGGCTCCGGCTATTATGAAATAAACGTTTCTTCCGTAGTAGGTGAGCTTTCCGAAGGTGAGAGCGTTACGATGCTCTTGAAGAGTGAAAAGAGTGCCAGAAAGACAACAAAAGTTATCAATTTCGCAGATGAGATGTCAGCACTTGGAAGCTACAAGTATATGATTACCGAGTCATCAGAAACTCCGGACGGAACTAAAGCGGCTAAGATAACTTTAACAACAAACGTTGCAAGCGACGGAACTTACCAGTATTTGAACGGTGAATACTATCCCGCAAATGCCTCCATTGTTGAAACTTGGCGCGCATTCATAAACGGAAATCAGAAGCTCCAAGATTCCGATATGGGCAGACAATTTACCGCTACACTTAGGGTTTACGATACTATATCCCGTCCCATTACTATAAGTATGAATAACGCGACGTCCGCAACTCACGAAACGTTGGATTTTGACTATGTATTATTCACCCAAAATACCAAAGCAAATGATTGGACCGAAATTGTTGTTGATTATACCGTTTACGAAAAAGTCTTTGGCGCAGCAAGCAACCAAGGTAAGAGATTGACTGTTACTGCCTCGGGCGACGGCGTAAAAGAATCTCCGATTTATATTGAATCGCTTACTATCGTTGAAACGGTTACAGAGGTTGAGTTTGGAGAAGTGTCTTTGGTTCTTGACAACAGAGACACAAACGCGTATAAAAAGGCAGAATCCACATCTCCTTTTGCTATAGGCAACCAAACATACGCAACTCTCAATGAAGCAATGAGCGCTTATAATAGCGGAAGCGTTATAGAGCTTAACAGTAACTACAAGTTTACTGATGCTGATAATTCATCCTTATATGGCAATTTTGAAAACGTAATTATAGACCTTAATGGTTACAAGATTTATTCGGATAGCAGCTATTCGACATTTACTCTCGGTTCTGGTTTGGCGAATGGTCAAAAGACTACATTAACGGTTAAAAACGGAAGTATATTCGCGGGTAATGCTCCGATAATCGGATATAGCGATACGTATACTTCGGGTAAGGCGTTTGACGTAGTATTTGATAATGTGTCATTGCTTGCTACCGATATGTCGGTTATAAAGAAGGTGATGAGCGAAGTTGAGATTGCTAACGGAGCAGAAGCAAAAATCAGCGTTACACTTAATGACTGCCTTGTAAAGATAGAAAAGGAAAAGCTTGTTAAGAATCCTATCACAATATTTCCAAGCGGTACCGGTGAGCTTGATATAAGCTATGTTATCAACGGCGGAAAGATAGTCACCGATACCTTTGTAAGAGTTAATTTCTGCGACAACTTTAGAGATGTAACCCTCGAGGAGGTAAACGGAACTTATACTGCCATAGAAGTTCCGGAATGCAGAAGTATACCGGAAATCCGGGCTTGCAGAAAGAATGATATAGGCGTTTATGCTAAATCTTCAAGCGAAAACGGAATAGCAACTCTTGAAACCGTAACTAATCCAAATGCGACGAAATACGGCATAATTCCTACCGAATATGCTGACGCAGAGGAATACCCTTTCGTTGTATTCGATACCAATGGAGAGTTTTACGGTGCGTTCTCGCAGTTGCTTGGAGAGGGTGGTAAGAACGCAGTTATGGGTACCTTGTACTCCATGACACAAGACAACGCTTACAGCGGAACAAGCTATTCGGAAGATGCGGTTATGCCAATAGTACTTGTAAGACAAGATTACACGTTGTCTACATCCGAATACTTTAACTATCTTGCACTGTTGCAAGCAGAGGTGCTTATCGACCTTAACGGTTTCACTATTACTCAAGCTAATAGCTGGAATGCTATATTCAATGCGGCAACGAGAGGCTGGTCCGGCGCAGCTGGAACGAGTATATTCCCCACCACGATAAAGGTTATCAACGGTACACTTCTTACATATAAATGCGGCGTTATAGTAATGAGCACTTGGGAAAGTATTGGTAACGGAGCAATTGCAGGTAAGAATTTTGACTTCATCTTTGATAACGTTAAGTTGGGATTTGCAGAGGGCGCTGAAACTGCGGTGCTTTTGACAACGTATAATAACCCTATTACCACGGGTGACAGAACTCTTGCCGCTCCCTTTAGCCTTACCTTTAACGATTGTACGTTTGATTTGACGAATAGAAATTCTTCGAAATCTGCCGCGCTCTTCTCTACTGCAACCTCGGGTAAGTTTATCGACGTTGATATAACGGTAAACGGCTCTAAAATAGTAACTAATAACCTTAAAAATCTTGACCTCATTAATTCCGCCGGCGATTATACATCTTCTGTGAAGTTTGGAAAGGGAAGTGACGGAAAATATCTTACCCTTGAAGTTAAGAGCGGAACATCGGTAGGCGAAGAGATTTTCGTGCTGGATAATGGCAAAGAAAAATCATTGGAGTATTTAAAAACAAACGGAACTACAGATATTTACGGTCTTGATGAAAATCCGCTCAAAACTCAATATGGTATAATTGATGAATCTTATGCGGACATTAATGCTTATCCTATAGTTGCGTTTGAAGTAACAAATAACGGTAGCGTCTTTATCGGTGGCTATTCTGAATTTGGAGCTGCCACTAAAGGTGTGGTAGGATATACCGGTTCTTGGAACAAGCACTTTGTGATTCTTTTTAGAAACCACGCGGAAGCTAAAACTTATCAGGATACCTCCACTTTGATCGGAAGCGTTAAAGTAGATCTCAATGGTTATACTCTTACTCAAAGCGAGAGCGCGTATCTTTTCCAAGTAAATAGAAATATTGCCAGCGCGGATACGAGTACGACCGACCAGCGAGTTTCTATAACCATAGAAAACGGAACTATAATAAACAAAACAATCAGTCCTATGTTTGTTCTTAACTATGGAGCAAAATGCAATAGACCTTACGGAGTTTCTTTTACTTTCAATAACGTTACGTTCATATTGAAAAATTCAAACCGCGGTATCTTTACTACGTGGGAAGCCGGATATACATCGATGGATGAAAACAATAAATTCTACATAGATATTAATGCTGCGTTTAATGATTGTACGTTCGATTATGCAAATTCCGCTTCGGGAGTCAAAATGCTTTATTTGACGCATGCGAGCGGTTATGACAGAGCAGTGTACAACGTGACTATAAATGGAGGAACTATCATAGCAAAGAATGGTTTCTCGTATTCAGATTTTATTGTAGCAGACGGTGACGAAAATGGCAGAGCGGACAGTGTAAGATTTGGAAAGGGTTCAGACGGACTTTATACGACTCTCGTTGCTCACGCAGGAGCTAATACCCCGGTTACATCTGACGTATATCTTAATTTGGAAAATACGGAATATGTGTTTGCGAAAGTTTCACAAACGGATAACGAAGCGGTTTACCGTTTAAGACCGGTTGCAACTATCGGTATAGATTTCACTCCTAAAATGAGTATAACTCTTGAGAGTCAGCTCGTTATCAACGTGTATATTCCTGCAGAAAATCTACTTAAGTTTACATTCGACGACAAAACCTACGATGATCTTAGCGCATATCCCTCCAAGAAGATCGTGGACGGAAAGACCTATTACCGCATAAGCACGCCTCTTGCGGCAAGTGATGCGGCTAAGTGTCTCAAGCTCCTCGTAACCGTAGACGCAGAAGGAAAGAGCGTTAATGGAACGTTCACCTTCTCTGTTCCCAAGTATTGCTCGAAGCTTATAGCAAACGCCGGTGCGAGCGAGATCGAAAGAACTCTTGCGAAGGACGTTCTCGCCTACGTCAAGGAAGCGTACAAGTATTTTACGGAATTTAATACTACGGAGGAAATAAGCGGCACCGTAGCTCTTATCGAATCCATTATCGGCACGTATTCGGGCACCCCTGCGACGAGCGGCGCGACCAATACCGTTCCCCCTGTAAGTGCGGTAACGCTCAATCTCGGCGACAAGCCCTCTATACGCTTCTACGTAAGCGACACCAACATTGAATTCTATTCAAACGGAAGAAAACTTAACACGGTGGCAGGTGTAGATACTAACGGAACGTACGTTGAGCTTGACGTATATGCATACGCGCTTTGCGAAAGTATTACTTATTCAAACGGCGGTAGTTATCATGTTTCCGACTACGTTAACAGAGCCGCCGGTAAAGATTATGAAAAACTTGCAAAAACCTTTGTTAAATACACGGAGAGCGCTGCGGAATACAGAAAAAGCGTAATGGTTACCACGCACAATTATGTTGAAAACGTAGTGCCTCCGACCTGTGTTACTTCGGGATATACTCTCTACACTTGCGTTGATTGCGGTTATTCGTATGAAACAAATCACGTTGATGCGCACGGTCATGCGTTTGGAACGTGGTATGTTTACGAAGAAGTTTCAAAGACCTCCAACGGAGTGATGCGTCAAAACTGCTCCAACTGTGATGGCTTTAATCTTAAGGACTTCTCGGTTGTATCCTCAGGAAATTTCGGAAGCGGAACTAATCCTACCGATACAGCTATCTACACGATTTACGAGGACGGAACTCTTAAGGTTGCCGGTAGCGGTGAAACCTATAACTGCAACTGGAATTGCTCCAAGCAGCCCTTCATCGATTACAGAGATTTCATTACACGAGTAATCGTATGCGACGGTATAACGAAGCTTGGACGCGGAAGCTTTGGATATTTGAAGAATCTTGAATATGCCGATCTGTCCGATAGCCTCACCGAGTATCCTGCAAATCTCTTTATGGATTCATTCAAGGTGGGAATCACGAGCTATACGATTCCTGCAAATATTACCAAAATTCAGCAGATTACTATTGGTAAATACGATCAGTCTAACGCGTTGTTTACCGACGTTTATATTGAGAATCCCAATATTGAAATTGTAGATTTTACTAACACCAATGGAAGCGTTCACATATTCGTAAACAGATTTGCAAGCAACTGCAAAAAACTTACTCTTTATAGCTACGGCGCAGAAAATAACGTTAAGGCTTACGCAGATAAGCATGGATTTAAGTATGTAGACCTTAGTTCATGGTTCAATGGTGAAGAGGATAATCTTTTATATAGCTATAATTGCGGCACGCTTACCTTAACGCCTAAGGATGCAAATTCCGAGGCAAGACTTCCCGAAAGCGCACCGTGGCTTGAAAAGATTGTAAAAACAGACGTAACAAAAATAGTTATTGAGCAAGGAATAACCAATATCCCAAAAGAGTATTTTAAGGGTTATACTGCGCTTACTTCGGTTGATCTTCCGAAGAGAATAGAAATTATAGGCTCAGGCGCGTTTGCTACCGAAAGCACTTGTTCCACGCCTTTAACGTTGAATATAGGAGACGGACTTGCTTCTGTGAGCGCCGATTTCCTTGCAAACAGAACGGCTGTAACCGTAAGGGGATTTGAAGGATGCGCTCTTGATAATTATTCACAAGACGGAGTAACTGTTGTACTAAAAAAAGCTTTTAAAATTCTTCTTATCGGAAACAGCTTGTCTTACGATGCGGCAGACGTAATTTTAGGCAGAGAGAGCCAGCTTTACAACATAATCAAGTGTATGGTTGGCGATGATGTTTACGTTCAGATAGGTGTATTATACAGCGGCGCAAAAACTGCAGGCTGGCACGCAACTGTTGCCGAAGCAAACGCTCCCGTCTATACGTTTTATCTTATAAGTGACGACACTAACGGACTTTGGATCTCGCAGAATAATTACACAAGCAAAGCGGGTCTGCTTCTGGATGCATGGGATGTTGTAACACTTCAGCCCTACGGAGAAGAAGCTCGCACCGGTAGTGGCTCATCGAGCGATGGTGACGCGACTATCGCAAACACATCAATTCCTAAGCTTGAGAAATTCTACTCGCTTAGCGCATCTATGCCTTATCTTATCGATTATGTTGACGTTTATTGCGCAGAAGCAAAAATATACTATTATATGACTTGGTCGCCCACACAGTCGACAAAGCTTAATGCCGCTCTTTACGATTATGGCAAGATGGTAGATGTTCTTAAAAAGGCATCGCTTTACGTTGGTTCCGAAAGCGGAAGAGGATTTGACGGTGTGCTTCCTGTAGGTACGGCTATTCAGAATGCAAGAAGCACGTACCTTGCGCTCCAATATTACGTAACGGATAACGATAGCGAGTCATACTACTTCGTATATGGACTCCAGCGTGATAACGTTCACATGAGCGTTAATACCGGTAGATATATCGCAGGTCTTTCGTTTGCGGAAATTCTTGTTCCTGAGGAATTAAGACTTGATAGCTACACACTTCCAAATATCAAAGATCACGCTCTTATAGGACCTTTGCCACTTGAGTTTACAACGATTGCGCAGCTCTCTGTAGAGAAAATGCTTAATACTCTTTATTTAACGGGCGATGCTCAGTATAGCTACACAGCAATTGAAGGATATACCGAAGAACCAACTGCAAAGTGTGCAAAAGAAATTGAAGATTTGGTGATTGAAGCAATTGAAGTGAGTGATAAAGCTGCCCTTGTTGAGGCAATTCTTGAGAAAATTGAGCATTTAGTACCTAACGAAGTAAAAGCTTTGGTAAATATAGCTCAGAATATGGATTTTTCCAATACATATAAAGATTGTGAAGTGGAAATATCTATAAGTTACGGCTTTGCAACTACTGTTGTAACCAAAATCGTTAGCGCAAAGCTTACAACTCCAACTGCAGAAATCGTCAATAAAAACAATGCTGACGCTACGGTTACGTTCGTTATAGACGATGGAAACTGGGCGAGTGCAAGGTTTGCCAAGGAGATGCTTCTTAAGTACTCGGGACTCACCGTTTCCTTCGCGGTTCCCGTAAAGCAGCTTGCAACCCTCGCGACCGAGGATGCGGACGGTGACGGTATTCCCGAATACGTTATGGTGGACGGAAAATACGTTTACGAGATAACTCAGAACAGCTATTCCTTCTGGCAGGATATCCTCTTCGACACTAACGCTGAAATAATCAACCATTCGTTCACTCACGGATTCTGGGGCACCAACGATGACGGCGGTACCTTTGAATATGTAAAGAACGGTGAGAGCACCGTAACAGTTTCCGACCTTTTCCCAAAGGGAAGCTCAACCAAGGAGATCTACGCCTCAAAGCAGATCCTTGAGGAGCTTTTCCCCGATAATATTTCGATAAATTCCACGGCACTCTCCTTTATCACTCCGGGTATCGGAATCAAGACCGTAGATCATAAGCTCTCTGACGGCAGTGTTGTTACTACCTACAAGACCTACTTTGATGAGGTTCTCAAAAATGCTTACGACAGTGGTGATCTTATAGGAGCAAACTCTACCTTTGGAGCAACCTACGATCCCTCGCTCGATCTTTCTACCAAAGTCGTGACAAAGGACAATTTCTCGACCTATGAGAGCAGAATGGCGATCCCGAGATATATGGTCGAGCACTACAACGCTAACCCCGAGGGACTCGTTAACGACGATATCTCAAATTGGACGGATTACATCGACTCTGCGATTGACCTCAATGGTTGGGCTTGCTTCTGCATCCATATGATTATTGAGAATGCATCGGCAGACGGACACAACATCACCGAGGCACAGGCGGAAAAGCTCTTTAAGTACGCCGTTGATAACAACGTTTGGGTTGCCACCAACACCGATGCGATCCTCTATTTCAGTGAGTGGTCCACCTCAAGCGTAAGTGCCGACTACACCGACGGCAAGATCAACGTTACTCTTACCGACAACGAGAGGGATGACGTTTACAATATGGCTCTTACCGTTAAGGTGAGCGTTCCGGATTCATGGCAGAGCGCGACCTCAGGCGGAAATACCTACGAGGTGTTGAAGGGCAACGACGGCACGAGCTACGTTCTCGTTGATATCGTTCCCGATAGCGGAGTAGTTACGCTTTCCGCGGGAAATTAAGTTTAAAGCAGAATGTATAATTGAACGTAAGGAGACGGAAAATGAAAAAATATATGAATCCCGAAATCAAGGTTATAGAAATCAACACCTCCGACGTGCTTACGACGTCACCCGGAACCGAGACTCCTTGGTACGAGGAGACGGACGGAAGCTGGGAGATAAGTGTAAATCCTTGATTGGATTTACACAATGAAATCCATTTCTGTGAAATGGAATAAATCCAAACGGGTTTGGATGAAATCGCTATGCGATTAAATCCGACTACGTCGGGTTAATAGAAAACGAAGGGCTTAGCCGAGAAAGATCGGCTAAGCCTTTTTGATTCGTTATTTATCGTAACTGTAAATATCAGCGGATAAGTTATCGAAGAATCCGCGGGAGTCACGGTCTATAAAGTTTGCGAAGGTCGTTTTTGTGAATACCTTGAAGCCGAAGACCTCATCACCCGTAAACGCCGCCTTGATAGAGGTGCGCTCTTCGGTTACGTAAGTGAGCTCTCTAGGCGCGGGAGTGAAGAGGAGGACGGGGATCTCTCCGTCATTTTCAATCTCGGGAAGGAAAACGGTGCGCGGAAAATACACACGGGGTGCCTCGTGGGTTACCACGGCGCGTCTGGCAAGGGATCTTATCTTGACCGCTCCGCCGGTCTTCAAAAATACGGATGCATAGCGTTCGTTGACGATGTGAGCGGCGTGGCGGAAGCCCTTTCCGTTGAAGAGCCTTACCGAATACACCTTATTGCCGACGGTGACCTTGGCGAAGGGCGTTTTTGCTACCTTTTTTGAGAGCAGGGCGAGGGGATTAGTTATTTCCACCCCGACAGTGTCGATCTTCTTCAGCTTCAGCACGGTGCTGAGCAGAGAAAGTCTTCTTTTGATAAAGAGGAAGATCTTAATTGCGATAACGACGGCTATAACTAAGAGAGAAAATTCCAAAAGCGTCATACTACACCTCCGAGAATGCCGAGAACCATTTTGCACGGTAATACTTAAGTGCAAGCGGTACGGAGGCAACGTAAGCGAGCGCAATGACAAGCGTCATTACCACAGGTGCTAAGCCAACGCCAAAGCACTCGCTAAGGAGCTTATACGGCTCCGAAAGCTTAGCGGCAAACGATTCGTGCTTGATAAATTGCATAGGAATAAAGGAGAAGGAAATAGAATAAACGATTCCGCATATAACCGCGGATATAACGTCCGAAAGTGCAAAAATGTTAAGATAAGTTGGCAAAACGGTGCGTATTTCATACAACCCATCGGTTTTGGATATGATTTTTTCAAATTTGAAATTATCGTATCTCGTCGACAAATAAACGGTTATAAACGTCGTTATAACGAGTGAGATAAGCCAAAGGGACGTGTAGAGAGTATCGAAATAGCTTGCTCCCGACGTAACGTCATACGAGGGAAACGCAATTGGAAAAAGCTCGTTTAAAAAACGGTAAAGCTCGGACACAGCGGTTGAGACGCCTATTCCAACGAGCGAGCCGACGAGCATCCAAAGAAAAAGATTTATCGGTGTTTTTGCGTATTTCATTCCGTTCCTCCTTTCGTTTTCTAATAGTCTACCATAATTTTCACGCTTTTTCAATAGGAATTACAAAATAAGGACGGCAGTATTCTAAACGCGCATACAGACCGAAAACGCTTTCGCGAGCGAAATTTTATTTAATACTTGAAATCTTCGCTCGCGCGTGTTATAATGGTATTGGCACAAATTACTAATATCCATTTGCAAGGAGAGATACATTATGAAAAGAATAGCTTCCTTACTCGTTCTCGCATTCATTCTTGCGTCGGTGCTGGCACTCTCGGGCTGCGATCTTTTGTCGAAATTTAACGAAGATTCTACTGACGGTGTCAGTGATGAAAATCAGAATGAAACAAATGATACGGAGAATAACCAAGGTGATCCTTCCGATGATAAAAATGACGTCTCGGAGGTCGGGGGAGCATTATACAGCGTGAGCTCCGACAAAACGTATTGCGTATTGACGGGTGTTAAGGACGGTACAAGTGCAATTGTCGTTATCCCCGATAACGTGAGCGGAGTTCCGATAACCGTGATAGGCGAGTCAGCGTTCGCTTCTGCCGTGGAACTTGAGGAGATTGTTATTCCCGAGAGCATAACGTCCATAGGCAATGACGCATTTGGCTCCTGTGCGGCCCTTGAGAGTATTTTTTATCTCGGTAGTGGGGAGCAGCTTGCAGAGCTTATGTCGAACGTAGGCGACGGAAATTCTTATTTTACCTCGGCGAAGGTGTATATGTATTCCGAGCTTGAGCCTGAAATGGAGGGTGATTTCTGGCATTACGTTGAAGGTGCTCCTGCCGTTTGGCCCGAATATGTTGCTCAAAAGGAGCTTGCCTTTGATTTCGTTGACGGCGACGATCCTTATTACGTTGTTATTGGAATCGGAACTTACGATTCTTCGGACGTCGTAATTCCTTCGACATACAACGGTTATCCTGTACGCGAGATAGGTGAAAATGCTTTTTATGAGATTGCAACGCTCACAAGTGTAAGCATACCCGATAGCGTTACGGATATAGGTGCTATGGCATTCGGCAAGTGCACGGGCCTTGCATCTATAACCGTAGCGGAAGCAAACGAAGCGTACGTATCAATAGAAGGAAATCTTTACACCAACGACGGTGCGCTCCTTATTAAGTATGCTACGGGAAAGACTGATCCGGCCTTCGTTATCCCGAATCACGTTACGGATATAGGTAAATATGCATTCTCGTATTCTGTAAGCCTCGAGAGTGTGATTGTAACCGAAAACGTTAAAAGCATTGATGAGGCTGCGTTTTGCGGTTGCACAAAGCTTGAAAGCGTGTACTACAAGGGCATAGAGTCTGCCTGGAATGATATTACCGTCGTTTCCACGGAAAACGAGCCTCTTATCAAAGCCACGCGCTATTATTATTCCGAATCCGAGCCCACTGTGAAGGGCAATTTCTGGCATTACGTGAATGATGCTATCACCGTTTGGCCCGAATATGTTGCGCCCCTTTACAGTCAAGGTCTTGAGTTTACATCGTATGGAAACGGAACGTGCTACGTCAGTGGAATAGGAGCTTGTACCGATGAAAACGTGGTGATACCCCCGACCTCACCAAGCGGAGACTCTGTTATAGCTATCGGTTCTGGCGCGTTTAAAAGCTGCAAAACCGTTACGAGCGTAAAAATACCGGATAGCGTAACGTCAATAAAAGCGAATGCGTTTTCTTATTGTATCTATCTCACAAGTGTGAATATACCGTGTAATGTTACAAGTATAGGTGACGGAGCATTCTATGAATGCAGAGGACTTACCGAATTGTATTATGATGCAAGATCGATCGATACGTTTACGTCCTCTAATACTATTTTTAGAAACGCAGGGAAGGACTCCAACGGTATTACTGTAAGCATTGGAGCCGAGGTTGTTAAAATTCCAAGCTATTTTTTGTGTCCTTCTGATGTTTCGTATGCTCCGGGTAGTCCTCCGAATGTCGTTAAAATGGCATTTGACGAAGGAAGCGTTTGCGAGAGCATTGGTAAGTATGCGTTTTATAATTGCCTACGTCTTACTAACGCAATTATACCCGAAAACGTTACGAGCATCGGTGATTATGCGTTTGCAAATTGTCGAAGCATCTCCGACGTACAATTTAATGCAAAAGTACTTAATGCGTTTACCACAAAAAGCTCCGTGTTCTCCTATGCCGGTGAAAGCGGCAACGGTATCGTTGTAAATATAGGTTCCGGTGTAACACAAATTCCGGATTATCTGTTTTACAACGGTTCAGGCGAAAATTACGTTATTGCTGTGAATTTTGAAGAAGGCAGTTCTTGTGAGAGCATTGGAAAGTACGCGTTTAATAATTGTAAAAAGCTTAAGAGCTTAACCGTATCGGAGAGCGTTAAGAGCATTGGAACAAAAGCATTCTATAACTGCGAAAGCCTTATGGAGATAAATTTCAATGCAATAGAGCTCGATCCACTTTCAACTCAAAGCGAACATTTTTATGCTTCTTATAAAAATGATATCACGGTTAATGTTGGTGCCAAAGTAACAAAGATTCCCGATTATCTCTTTTATAAAGTATCCAAAATTAAAACGGTGACGTTTGCGCAGGAGAGTGCCCTCAAGAGCATTGGCGATCGTGCTTTCCAAGGTTGCGAGAGCCTTTGCGATATCACCATACCATATGGACTTACGAGCATCGGTGCTTACGCCTTTGATGCGTGCAGAAATATCAGCGGCATAACTATACCGAGCGGTGTTGCCGTTATTGGAGATCGTGCTTTCTATGCGTGCTCAAGTCTTGCGCAGATAATCGTTTCGGAAGAAAATGCGGTATACAGATCGATAGACGGAAATCTTTATACAAAAGACGGTAAAACGCTCGTTCAGTATGCGACGGGAAAGAGCGATGCAGCCTTCGTTGTTCCGGACGGAGTTGTGAGCATAGGTGGATATGCATTTGCTAACTGCACGAATTTAACGAGCGTTGTGATATCGGACGGTATCACAACGATTGAGCCCTACGCATTCTATTGTTCTACGGGACTTGTGAGCGTGAGCATTGGCGAAACCGTTACGAGTATAGGTAAATACGCGTTTTCACAATGCAAAAATTTAAAGAGCGTAACGGTGCCGGACAGTATCACGAGAATTGAACCCTACACGTTCCATCAGTCTACGAGCCTTGAAAGCTTGACTATAGGCGAAAACGTTACAAGCATAGGTCAATATGCATTTGCCAATTGTACGTCCTTGATTAGCATAACGATACCTGATAATACGACAACTGTTGAATCTTGCGCATTTTATAGCTGTACAGGTGCTACGACGTTGACTATTGGTGAAGGAGTTACGACAATCGGTAGCGGTGCCTTTAGTGTATGCAAAAATATCACGGAGATCTACTACAACGCAAAATCAGTTAACGGTTATTTGCGTAATCCGTTTTACACTATAGGTCAAAACGGTGATGGCGTCAGCGTTTATATTGGAGCCGCCGTAACCAAGATACCTTCCGACCTGTTTTACGTATCGATGGATAACGCCGACATAGTAAAAGTAGTAACGGTAACGTTTGCAGAGGGAAGCGTTTGCGAGAGCATTGGAAGCTCTGCGTTCCGCGGTTGTACTGCCCTCAAGAGCGTAACTATCCCCGAAAACGTTACGAGTATAGGTGAATCTGCGTTCTACGGTTGTGTGAATCTTGTTGAGATCAACTATAATGCAAAAGCAATAGACGCACTTTCAAAAGACGGTGCTGTATTTTATAAAGCAGGCAGGAACGGTGTCGGTATAACGGTGAATATAGGTGATCGTGTAACGAAGATCCCTGATTATCTTTTTTATATCTCGTCATTCGAAAGCGAGCCCAATATAGTTAACGTGACGTTTGAAGAGGGAAGCGTTTGTCAGAGCGTTGGTACGTATGCGTTTTATTCATGCAGAGCTTTAGCGAGCGTAACCATAGGGGAGCGTGTTGCGGATATCGGCGATAGGGCTTTCGCTTATTGTACAAGTCTTAATAACTTGGCTATACCGGATAGCGTTATTAATATTGGAGAAAGTGCCTTTTACAATTGCAGTGCACTCACGAGCGTGATTATCGGTAGCGGTGTTGAGAATATTTGTAACCGTGCCTTCGGAAGCTGTACCCGTCTTGAGAATATAAACGTTGTAAGTGGAAACGAATCATATAGTTCGATAGAAGGTAATTTGTATACAAAGGATGGAAAAACGCTTGTTCAGTATGCTTTTGGAAAAAAAGATTCAGCGTTCGTTATCCCCGAGGGCGTTACGGGCATTGCCTTTGCTGCATTTGAGCATTGTAACGATCTTATGAGTATAATTATCTCCGATAGCGTGACGGAGATTGGAGATCATGCGTTCTACTCTTGTGACAAGCTTGCGAGCGTGGTTATCGGTGACGGTGTTATAAGCGTTGGTGAATATGCGTTTTATTACTGCGATAATCTTCAAAGCGTGGTTATCGGCGAGAGCGTGGAGAGTATCGGAAAACACGCATTTTATAACTGTACTGATCTCACGGAGATCGTTTACAATGCAAAAGCGATGAATCCGCTTGAGCAGGACAGCTTGATATTCTATAATGCCGGTAAGTCAAGCACGGGTATTAACGTAACGATCGGTGCCGGTGTAACACGGATTCCTGACGCTTTATTCCATACTTCGTATGAAACGTTACGCCCCACTTATGCACCCAATGTTATAACGGTAACGTTTGCGGAAGGAAGCGCTTGCAAGAGCATTGGCGCTACTGCATTCCTTGATTGCATTTATCTTACGAGTATAAATATTCCGGATGGTGTCACGTATATTGGCGCAGGGGCGTTTTACGGTTGTGAAAGTCTTACGAGTATAAACATTCCTTACGGGGTTAAATTTATCGGTACGTCTACCTTCCGCAATTGTGCGAGCTTGACAAGTGTAACGATTCCCGATAGCGTTACAGTTATTCACGAGGAAGCGTTCAGCTTTTGCTATAGTCTTACCGATATAATCATACCGAACAGTGTTACTAAGATCTATGATTCTGCGTTTATCTATTGCGAGAGTCTCGTGAGCGTAACGATTCCGAGCGGTGCTGTGAGCATCGATAACAACGTTTTCCAAAATTGCACAAGCCTTGTTGATATAATCGTTTCGGAAGAAAATCCAATGTATAGATCGATAGATGGTAATTTCTATACGAAAGACGGAAAAACATTGATATTCTATGCTATTGGAAAGCCCGAAGAGAGCTTTAGCATCCCCGACGGTGTTACCGCCATCGGTGAGTACGCTTTCTCCTATAGCGTATTTTTGAAAACCGTGCTCATACCCGAAAGCGTTACGAGCATTGGAGATTATGCGTTTGAACATTCTGCGGCGCTTTCGAGTATGGTTATTCCCGGAACCGTTACCAAGATCGGAGATTCGGCGTTCTATTATTGTAAGAGTCTTGAGAGCGTGACCGTATGTGAGGGAATTCGTACGATTAGCAGAACTATGTTTTGGGCTTGTTCAAGCCTTACAAACGTAATTTTACCCACTACACTGACCGGAATAGAAGTGAGCGCGTTCGAAGAGTGTACAAGTCTTACGAGCATAGTGATACCCGAAAGCGTCAAGAGCGTTGCGAATTATGCCTTTGACGATTGTACCGCGCTTAAAAACGTATATTACGTCGGAACCGAAGCTCAGTGGTCGGAAATAACTATAGGCTACAAAAACGATTACCTCAAAAAAGCTGCCAAAACCTATTCCTACAAGCCTGAATGAGAGGGAAGTTTGGTTCAAACTCATACTCAAAGCTCAAAGGGGCTCAAAAAAGCCCCTTTGAGTATGTAAAAATGCTTAAAAACGCCAAATAAAAAAGAAATTTCAAAAACATATTGTTTTATTTTAAAAACTATGGTATCATTATATGGATAGATAAACCGGAAAGGGGCGCGATTAACATAATTAACCTTAAACTGATTGCCGAAAACGGCGACGTTAAATTCAAGGCTTACGGCGAGGAGATCGACGAGAGATTCTCCGGCGAGTATGCTGAGGGCGATAAGTTCCGTCTTGAGCTTGATTTCGGCGGCTTCGTGAAAATGAAGCTTGACGAAACTATGGCGGAGTCCATCGTTTACGTTCCCGACGGAACGTTTGAATTTGCAGTTCCGTTCGGATACGAAAGACGCGCGTGCTACGGTCCCGACGCGTTCGTTGGCGATAGCCACAGGATCATTGCCTCCGAGCCTACCGAGGCGGAAATTTATGCCGAGAGAAATATAGCTCTTAATTCTCACGACAGACATAAGATAGGAAAGTATTTCCCTCACGCAGTTGCAAACTTCGTAACGAGAGAGGATCCCTGCTTCTTTGAGAGAAACGCAATAGACGGCGTTACCAACAATCTTTCTCACGGACAGTATCCTTATCATTCGTGGGGTGGCGGACTTCGCGAGGATCTTGAATACGAGGTGCATTTCGGCACCGATACCGAGGTCAGCTCAGTAACTATCTACATAAGAGCAGACTTCCCCCACGACACTTATTGGAAGGAGATGGACATCGAATTTTCCGATAAGTCAATAGAGCACGTTACACTTGAGGGCAAGGCGGAGGGACAGACCTTTACGTTTGCACCGAGAGTAACGGAATACGTGAAGCTTTGTGGCTTTAAACAGCAAAGACTTGAGGACGGCTCGCTGTCCTTTGCGGCACTTACCGAGCTTGAAGTAAACGGTAAATATATTAAAAAGGAGAACGAAGGAATGGAAGTAAGACACGCTTCTAATGCAAAAGACGTCAGATTCTACACTACTGACAGACTCAGAGAGGAATTCCACATTGGAAATCTCTTCACCAAGGATAACATCAGAATGGTATATAGCCAGACTGACAGAATTATAGTAATAGGAATGATGCCCATTAAGCTTGAGCTCAAGCTTGAGGCAGGCAAGGAGCTTGCAGCAGATTACTTCCTTGAGCGTCGCGAGCTCGGATGCATCAACATCGGCGGAAAGGGAATCATCACCATCGACGGCGAGGAGTACGAGATGAATCCCCGCGACGGTATCTACGTTGGTAAGGGACATCGCGACCTTAAGTTCAAGAGCGTTGACGAAACGAACCCCGCAAAGTTCTACATCACCTCTTGCCCTGCTCATACCGAGTATCCTACCGTTAAGATCGATATCACCAAGGCTCGTAAGGTTCCCTGCGGCTCCGTTGAGGATTGCAACAAGAGAGTTATCAACCAGTACATACACCCCGAGGTAATGAAGTCCTGCCAGCTTGCTATGGGACTTACCGAGCTTGAGGTTGGCTCTAACTGGAACACTATGCCTTGCCATACTCACGACAGACGTATGGAGGTCTACCTCTATCTCGATATGGGTGCAAACGACGCAGTATTCCATATGATGGGCGAGCCCAAGGAAACGCGCCACATCATTATGCACAACGAAGAGGCTGTAATTTCTCCCTCTTGGTCCATCCACTCCGGCGTAGGCACTAAGAACTACTCGTTCATCTGGGCTATGTGCGGTGAGAACCAGGAATTCACCGATATGGACCATATCGAAACCAAAGAGCTTAGATAATTTTGAATAATAATTAATAAGGAGATATAAAAATGGCAAACAATTTTGATCTTACAGGCAAGGTTGCCCTCATTACCGGTGCATCGTACGGTATCGGATATGCGATCGCAAAGGGCCTTGCAGCAGCAGGCGCAAAGATCGTTTTCAACGATATTAAGCAGGAATTCGTAGATAAGGGCCTTGCGGCTTACAAGGCAGACGGCATCGACGCTGTCGGTTACGTTTGCGACGTTACCGACGAGGACGGCGTTTACGAAATGGTTGCTAAGATCGAGAAGGAGGTTGGTGTTGTTGACATTCTCGTTAACAATGCAGGTATCATCAAGAGAATTCCCATGATCGATATGAAGGCTTCCGAGTTCAGACAGGTTATCGACGTTGACCTTAACGCTCCCTTCATCGTTTCGAAGGCAGTTCTTCCTTCGATGATCAAGCAGAGAAGTGGTAAGATCATCAACATCTGCTCTATGATGAGTGAGTTCGGACGTGAGACCGTTTCCGCTTACGCTTCCGCTAAGGGCGGTCTTAAGATGCTCACCAGAAACATCGCATCCGAGTACGGTCAGTACAACATTCAGTGCAACGGTATCGGCCCCGGCTATATCGCTACTCCCCAGACCGCTCCCCTTCGTGAGACTCAGCCCGACGGATCGAAGCATCCCTTCGATACCTTCATCACCGAGACCAAGACTCCCGCAGGCAGATGGGGCGATCCCGAGGATCTTGCAGGTCCCGCAGTATTCCTTGCATCCTCTGCTTCCGATTTCGTAAACGGTCAGATCCTTTACGTAGACGGTGGAATCCAGGCATACTTCGGTAAGCAGCCCTGATTTCGTTTAAAGCTCGGATAATTGTTCGTTCTCTCAACGCTTGCCGCGGTTAACCGCGGCGGCGCGAGGCGAAAAAATCCTTATCCGAAAGCTCGGAAAAAAGTTGAGACTTTTTTAAAAAGACATCAAAAAACAAATAAAACTTTACATATAGGTAGTGTTATGAAAAAATACGAAACTATTCTTAACGAAAATTTGGACTGGGCAAAGGCAACCTTTGCAAAGATCGACGCTAAGATGCAGAACGTGACCGTTCGCTCTCGCGAGAAGCTCCCCGACGGAGTTGACGAGAACGGCGTTCACATCACCAGAGACGCTAACTGGTGGGTTTCCGGCTTCTGGGGCGCGCTCAACTATATGCTTTATTCTTACACCAAGAACGAGGAGTATCTCAAGACTGCTAAGCGCAGCGAGGTGCTTATGGACGAGGCTCTCTGGAATTGCGAAAAGCTTCACCACGACGTTGGATTCCAGTGGGATATTCTTTCTGCGGCAGGCTACCGCTTGACCGGTGACAAGAATTCGAGAACCAGAGCACTCTTTGCGGCTTCCACTCTCTTCTCCCGTTTCATTATGACTCCCGAGGGCGGTTATATCCGCGCTTGGAACAACAGCAACGGCGGACACGCCACTGACGATTGGTCTATCATCGACTGTCTTATGAACCTTCCCCTTCTTTATTGGGCAAGCCGTGAGGTTGGTGACGACAGATTTAAGCAGGTAGCAATGCTTCACGCCGATATGGCTCTTTACGATCATCTCCGTGAGGACGGCTCCGTAAAGCATATCGTTGAGCACAACAGAGAGACCGGTCTTGCGGTTTGCTCTTATGCAGGACAGGGTAGCGCTGACGGCTCTTCCTGGTCTCGCGGTCAGGCTTGGGGACTTTACGGATTTATGCTCTCTTATATGAACACCGACGAGGAGGCATACCTTAATGCCGCAAAGCAGATTGCTAACTACTTCATCGCAAACTGCTCTGACGATTGGCTTCCCAGAGTTGATTTCCGCGCTCCCGCAGAGCCCGTTTACTATGACTCCACTGCAGGCGCAATTGCCGCTTGCGGTATGATCGAGCTTGCTAAGGCTCTTCCCGAGGGTGAGGGCGGTATGTATATGAACGCCGCTATCAGCATCCTTCGTGCAATGGAGGAGAAGTTTATGAATTGGGATCCCGCAACCGACGATATGCTCGGCTACGGTACCGTTCGTTACCCCATTCCCGGCAAGTTCACCGAAAAGTCTGCAGGCGTGCATATTTCCATCATGTACGGTGACTACTTCTACACCGAGGCTGTTCTTAAGCTTCTCGGCTCCGATTTCTTGCCTTGGTAAGTAAAAAAAGAAAGTAAAAGGTGCAATATGAAAAGCTACAATACTATTCTCAACGAGACACTTGAATGGGCAAAGGAGACCTTTGCTAAAATAGATACCAAAATGTCCGCTATGACTCTTCGCTCCCGCGATAAGATTCCGGATGGTGTAGACGAGAACGGCGTTCACGTTGACCGTATGCTTACCAACCCTAACTGGTGGTGCAACGGCTTCTGGGGCGGTCTCAACTATATGCTTTACGCTTATACCAAGAATGAGGAATATCTCAAGACCGGTAAGAGAAGCGAGGAGCTTATGGACGTTGCTCTTGCAAATTACGATAAGCTCGACCACGACCTCGGCTTCCAGTGGCATCTTATGTCCGGTGCAGGCTACAGACTCACCGGTGACAGAAAGTCCAAGGTTCGTAATTTCTACGCGGCAAACGTTCTTTCCTCCCGTTACGTTATGGACGGCGGATTCATCCGCGCTTGGAACGCAAAGAAGGCTGAGAACTGGTCCATTATCGACTGCCTTATGAACCTTCCTCTTCTTTACTGGGCAAGTGAGGAGATCGGAGACGACAGATTTAAGAGGATCGCAATGGCTCACGCAGATATGTCTCTCATCGATCACCTTCGTGACGACGGCTCGATCAATCACATCTGTGAGCATAGCAGAGAGACCGGTGAGCTTGTAAGAACTTACGCAGGTCAGGGTTGTGCGGTAGGCTCCTCCTGGTCTCGCGGTCAGGCTTGGGGACTTTACGGATTTATGCTGTCTTATATTCACACGGGTGAGGAGAGATACCTCAACGCATCTAAGCAGGTTGCTAACTACTTCATTGCTAACTGCTCTGACGATTGGCTTCCCAGAGTTGATTTCCGAGCTCCCGAGACTCCCGTTTACTACGACTCCACCGCAGGTGCTATTGCGGCTTGCGGCTTGATCGAGCTTGCTAAGGTGCTTCCCGAAAATGAGGGCGGTATGTATATGAACGCGGCTGTTAACATCCTTAAGGCTATGACCGAAAAGTTCGTTGACTGGGATCCCGCAAACGATCATATGCTCGGCTACGGCACCGTTCGTTATCCCATCCCCGGCGAGTATACCGAGAAGAGCGCAGGCGTTCACGTTTCCATTATCTACGCCGAGTATTTCTACACCGAGGCTATTCTTAAGCTTATCGGCGCAGAATTCTTCCCTTGGTAATTGATTTTTAAAACGCTCGTGTGCGATGCTTGATTTCTTTTAAAATCACGCAAACGTACACAAAATGCAAACAAAAGTTTGAAAAAATAACAAAAAAGCACGGTTTTTACCACTGAAGGTAACTGACCGTGCTTTTTTATTTTGTTTGAAAAGAAACGAAGCTTTTTAAGATTTTATCGAAAAAATCAAACTACGGCACTCTGGAAGGCTACCGCCTTTCCGAGTATCTTGATGCTTTCAAGCTCCATGCCGAGATATACGATGGGAGCGTATCTTGGGTTCTCGGGTGTGAGGATGAGCTTCTCCTCCTCGGGATAAAAATACACGCGCTTGAGCGTTGCCTCATCGTTGATTATAACTGCGGCTATCTCGCCGTTATCAACGGAGCTCTGGCTTTTGATGAATACTATATCTCCGTCGTATATGCGTGCACCCGTCATAGAGTCACCGTGTGCGCGCAGACAGAAATCCGCATCGAGAGTACCGTTGGCAAGGGTGAAGCTTTCGTGCGTTTCATTTGCGTATATAGGTCTTCCGCAGGCTATATCTCCGAGTATCGGGAGACGCTTGATCCTGATAGGCTCGCCACCGTCAAGAGCCGTGACCGTGCTCGCCTCTTCTCCCCATCCCATAAGGCTTTGAGGAGTAGTGCCGAGGGCCTCCGCAAGCGCAACTATCTTTTCGCTCGGGATGTTGGCAATTATGCCGTTTTCATATCTGTTGATCGTCTGCTTGCTCGTTCCGATTACCGCCGCAAGCTCCTCAAGCGTCATACGGTTTGCGCGTCTGAGCTCCTTTATTCTCTTTCCTATCAAAATAAACACCTCCCGCAAAAATGCGTAATAAACAAAAAACAATATTGTTCGACAAAGTCACCTATATTGTAACACAAAGTCACGCAATATGCAATGGTGTTTGCGAAAAAAGTTAATTTTTTTGAAAAAGTCACTTGACAAGTTACTTTCGATGTGTTAGAATTGTCACACGATAGGTGACTTTGTCGCATTGTCGCTTGATGCGTGACCGTTAAATCAAAACATAAATTGAAATGGCGAAAAAAGGAACGAACGGCGGTTGGGTGTGAGCCGCCCGTTTGTGACCTTGATAAATATCGCCGAAAAATTAGAGAGGAGGACGCACTTTAAGGATAATATTAAGGAAAGGATGTGAAAATGTGGATCAAAGAAATTTTTTAACGTCGAATAGCGTGGGGGCGTACCGCTCCCGTGCACGGATAAAGGAGGATATAAGACTGATAACCGAGCGCATCTCGGAGGTCAACGAGGCGTTGAACGTTCGTGAGCTTATATCAGATATATTTAATGAAGAAACTCCGAACGATATGATAAAAAAGGCACAGAGCATAACGGAGCTTTTGAAATACGCCGAGGAGGCACTTGCAGAGCTCCGTGAATTGACTGAGATGCTTGACGAG
>JBGVKA010000036.1:0-9598 GCA_045129715.1 Eubacteriales bacterium
CCTTGAGTGGTGTGCACTCGACCCGGTAGATACCTGGGAAATGGGCAGAAACGAGGTCGTTCAGGGCATTCAGGGTAACAGAAACGTATTCATCGACTATCCCGAGCTTGCTTGGAAGCTGTTCGGTGAGGAGGTTCCCGAAGATATGCAGACTCCCTCAGGCGAGGCAAAGGAAGGCGACACCTCCGGCGGCTCCTCTGGCGGCACCACCACCTGCGATCATTCTTCAACTACAGTGGTAGGAAAGGTTAGCGTAACTTGTACTACCGACGGCTATACCGGTGACGTAAAGTGCACGAAATGTAACGTTATAGTTACAAAAGGTAGCACTATCAAGTCAAACGGTCACTCCTACGGTGAGCCCGTAGTGACAAAACCTCCGACGGCAACAGAGCCCGGAGAGGCAGAAAAGACCTGCTCTGAATGTAATCACAAGATAACTGTGGTTATCTCCGCTACGGGAGAAAATCTCACGGTAGAGATCGTATCGAATAACGTTTATTACGAAAAGACGATAAACCTTATGTACGCAGTTCGTTCTCCTGAGGGCTATAGCGTTGCAGTTAAGATATACGATGCAAACGGCAAGCTCGTTGAGATAATCACCAAGTACACCGTAGAGGACGTTAACGGCGAGTCCTTGAAGGCATATACCTCGAAAATAGGCGTTCCCGCTCAGGATATCGACACCGAGTTCTATGCAGTCGCCGAGCTTTACAGTGAAGATAAGCTTATATCCACCTCGGATACCGAAAGATATAGCGTTCTTGAATACCTCTACGAGCGCCTCAACGTATCAAAGGACGTTACCGACGCGCAGAAAACTATGTATAAAGCTCTCCTCGCTTATTCAAACAATGCAGATATAGTTATAAACGGTGACCGTGAAACGAATATCGGCAAATACGCTTACGTTCTCGTTGCGAACGGAATAATTGGCGATACCTACAATTCCGCAACCCTCCTCGGTGGCACGAAGCTTGATAACGTAAAAATCAGCACTACCGAGACCGTAAAGGATCTTAAATGGATCGTTACGAGCTACGATATTGACGGAATAAAGGTGACGGAAGCTTACACGGATGCAGACTTGAAGAGCTTTACCGCAAAGAGCGGTATGGCGTATATCATCACCGCAACTTATGAAAAGGTTGAGGAGCCCACCACAGAGAAGACATATTCTTATACCTTTGGAAATAAGATGTTCTCCGCAAACGGAACAGTGACGCTCGGCGGAGTTAATTGGACTCTCAGCGGTGACGGTAACTATTGGGGATATGAAGGCACCAAGGGGCAGCAGCTCGGCTCTAAAAATGATCCCTACAAGTCAATGACTTTAAAATCGGACGAGTTCAAGAGCGTAACGAAGATAACCGTCAACACCTCCGGTGCAATCAGCATTAGCGGAAAGGTGAACGTCTACGTTGGAGATACCCTCGTGGGCACCATAACGCTCACCGCAAGCGCAACAGATTATACCTTTGACGTTTCGGGTCTTACGGGTTCTGTCAGATTGGAATATACGCAGACCTCCTCGAAGGCACTTTACGTGAAGAGCATCGAGGTCAAGTACGCGGAATAAGCCACCGTCTGTTATCGCTTTAAGATATAATAAAATGTCTTTTTCTCGGGTGAGAAGCATTTTGCGTCTCACCCGAGACTTTTATTTATTAACTGTTCGGCACAAAAAATTAAAATATTTTATTCCTTAAAAATCATTTTTTTCCTTTACTTTCCCTAAGTTTTGTGATATACTATGCTTTGGTATAAAAAAGAACTCTAAAAAAGGAGAAAAATGATGAAAAATATTCTTAAAAAATCACTCGTCTTAACCGTCGTGATATGCTTGCTTCTCTCGTTTACCGTCACGTCGTTTGCGGCACCCGAGACCTATTCGCAGGCGAAAAACTCGGGAACAAGAGACGAGGTTTGCACAACCTTTGACGGAACGAGCGCGCTTTCTTATTACACGGGAAGCTACTCGTACGAAAATCTTTCCTCTCTTTCGGAAAATCAGCTCTTGACCTCCTTGCGCACTCTTATGACCGAAACGCATAAGCGCATTACCAATTACGATAACTGCAGAGATTATGCCGATGAGACCGATTGCGATAAGGGAAGCGGAAATATCATAACTCTCTATACCTCCTATTCTACGAGCTATAGCGCGTATAACAGCGGTAGCGGTTGGAACCGTGAGCATGTTTGGCCTAAGAGTCTCGGTGGCTTTGGTGAGAGCGGCGCGGGTGCCGATCTGCACCACATCAGACCGAGCGAGAACAAAACCAACAGTAACAGAGGTAATAAGCGATACGGTAACGTAAGCGGAGGCAGTACCTCTAAGGGCAATATGTCCGGACTCGTTGGCGGTACCTATGATTCGAATTATTTCGAGCCCCTTGATAACGTAAAGGGAGACGTTGCGAGGATCTGCCTCTACGTTTACGTAAGATGGGGCGGCACCTATTCGAAGAGCAACAGTCTCACGAACGTCTTCAAGGATATAGACACCCTTCTTGAGTGGTGTGCGCTCGATCCCGTAGATACCTGGGAAATGGGTAGAAACGAGGTCGTATACGGCATTCAGGGTAACAGAAACGTATTTATCGACTATCCCGAGCTTGCTTGGTTAATGCTCGGCGAGGAGGTTCCCGAGGATATGGAGACTCCCTCAGGAATGTCGGCAAGCGGTAACGTCGGCGGCGATGAAAACGAGGGCGGAAACGCAGGTGGCAACACCGGCGGCAACACCGGTAGCGGTACAACCACCCCACCCGTGTGCACTCATGCAACGACTACCGTAATTATGCAGGCGAACGTAACCTGCGTTGTCAACGGCTACACCGGAGACGTGATTTGTGAAAGCTGCAGAGAGATACTCTCCTTCGGTACGGTTATCTATGCCGAAGGTCACCGTTACGGAGAAGAGAAGGTAACCAAGAAGCCAACGGTCAAAGATGAAGGCGAGGCGGTCAAGACCTGTGAAAAATGCGGAGAAGAGCAGAGAAGCACTATCGACTCACTCGGTGAGGGCAAGGGCTTGTTTGGAAGATTCTTCTTGAGAATAAAATTGTTCTTCGCAAGACTCTTTGGTAAAGACTGATCAATTATATAACTTTAAAGAGCCGTCCTGCAGCATTGCAGGGCGGATCTTTTTTGCATGGGGAAAAACTTTTGTTAAAAAAGCAAAAATATTTAGCAAATCCTATTGACAATATCACTTTAGTATGCTAAAATATAACCCGCAATGTAAAAATAGGAATATGCTACATATCGACTTTATTTGTATAATAACTATTTATTATATTAAATCGATTGTATAGCGGTGCTTTAACGAGCTTAAGGTACCGCTTGAAACCTTCACCAAACTAAAGCAAAAACAAACGATAAGCGAGATTGAAATGGAAAACTTGACCGAATTGCTCACGCGTGACGAAAAGGCTGTCTTCACCCTTCGCGCGCTCTATAACAAATACGGCTACTCACAGTATAAAATGAGTAAGTTTGAGGAGTACGATCTTTACGTTAAGAATAAGGACTTTTTGCCCTCGGAAAATATAATCACCTTCACGGATACCGACGGAAGACTTTTAGCGCTTAAGCCTGACGTAACGCTCTCGATAATTAAAAACAGTCGCATTACTTCTGGGCTTATCAAGGCTCAGTACAACGAAAATATATACAGAATTTCCAAGGGAACGAATAGCTTCAAGGAGTTTATGCAGGTTGGTCTTGAGTGTCTCGGAGACGTAGGCAACCGCGAGCTTACCGAGGTCATTCTTCTTGCAAAGAAGAGCCTTGACCTTATCTCAGAGTCAAACGTGCTTGAGATATCCCATCTCGATATAACCTACGGTATTCTTGAATACGCGGCATTGAGTGATGACGGAAAGAAGAAGGTGCTCGATTGCCTTGGCAAGAAAAACGTCTCCGGTATCGAGCAGATATGCAATTCGGAGTCCATCGGTGAAGAAAAGACCGAGCTTGTCAAAAAACTTGCCACCGTCTACGGTGCACCGAGTAACGTTCTCCCGATGCTCGATGTTTTCAGAGTAACACCCGAAACCTCGAATGCGGTAGAGCAGCTTAATTACATCTTCGGCGTTCTTAAGGAAAACGGTGTGGAGAAGGATATGTGCATAGATTTCTCCCGCGTAGGCGATATGAAATATTACAACGGCATCGCAATGAAGGGCTTCATAGACGGAATCCCCACCGGCATTTTATCCGGAGGTCAATACGATAAAATGATGGTTAAAATGAAGAAGAACAACGCGAAGGGAGTTGGCTTCGCAGTCTACCTCTCCGAGCTTTAATGAGTGTGTTTGGGTTACGCTCCCGCTTTTTCCTCTCGCTGTAGGCAACTTCGCAGTCTGCTTCTCCGAGCTTTAATGAGAAAAATAATTTTAAATTCGTTTTTATCAGCTTTATCAGCAGGTAAATGCACTTTCGGATAAAACCGAAGCTTTTTCCAAAAATCCAAGCCATTAACGAACCGTTAAAACGAACAAAGAGAACCTTTAGATTCTCTTTTCCAAAGGCTCCACTGTGTAAGGGGAGCTGTCACCGTAGGTGACTGAGGGGTTGTCTCTCGCAAAGCAAAACTGACGAACAAGAAAGGCGCGAAATATTATGAAAAAGATGCTAAACGTTGCGCTTCCCAAGGGAAGACTTGGAGAAAAGGTATACGCAATGTTTGAGGCTGCGGGATTTGAATGTCCCTCAATAAAAGAAAATTCCAGAAAGCTTATATTTGAAAACGAGGAGAAGGGAATCAGATTCTTCTGGGTAAAGCCCTCCGACGTTGCGATATACGTTGAGCGCGGCGCGGCGGATATAGGCGTTGCGGGAAAGGATATTCTTCTTGAATACTCGCCCGACGTATACGAGCTTCTCGATCTCAATATGGGCAAATGTCATATGGCGGTTGCCGCAAAGGCGGATTTCGTTGAGAACAAGAGCCGCACCCTTAGAGTTGCAACCAAGTTTTCGAATATGGCAAAGCGTTATTATTCCGCGCTTGGAAGAGATATAGATATAATTCACCTCAACGGCTCGATAGAGCTTGCCCCCATTCTCGGACTATCCGACGTTATCGTGGATATAGTTGAGACAGGCGCAACGCTCCGCGAGAACAAGCTCGTCGTGGTCGAGAAATTCGAGCCCATAAGCGCAAGGCTTATAGCAAATAAGTCGAGCTTCAAGTTCTCTGCCGAGATAATAGAGAAAATAACCACGGCACTTTCGGATATCGTCGAGAGCAACAGAGAAAAAGAACAGTAATATAAAGAGCGTTGATCAGCCACGCGTATTTATGCGCGATTTTTAAACAAAGCTTTACAAAAAACGCAAAAAACGGATTCAGTAATACAAAAGTAAAATGATGCAGAGCATCGGGGAGATAAAATGATCAGGATTATTAAGGATGCCATAAGCGAAAGAGCCGAGATCTTTTCTGCGGTAGCGGAGAAGGTTGACGTCAGTGCCACCGTTAAGGAGATAATTGAAAAGGTAAAGAGCGAGGGAGACTCCGCACTTTATTATTACGCTGAGAAATTCGACCGCGCAAGGCTCACCTCTCTTCGCGTGAGCGAGAGTGAGATAGGCGAGGCGGTAGCCTCGGTTGAGCCGAGATTTATAGACGTGCTCACCAAGGCGGCGGCTAATATCAAAGAATTTCACGAGAAGCAGAAGACGAGCGGCTTCGAGATAAGAAAGGAAAACGGAGTCATAGTCGGGCAGAAGGTAATTCCCGTTGACAGAGCGGGACTCTACGTTCCCGGCGGCACTGCGGCTTATCCCTCAACGGTGCTTATGGATGCTATCCCCGCTAAGATCGCGGGATGTGAGCGCGTCGTTATGGTAACGCCTCCCGATTCTTCGGGAAAGGTCAACCCCGTAATTCTTGCGGCGGCTTACGTTGCAGGCGTTGACGAGATATACAAGGTTGGCGGAGCGCAGGCGGTAGCCGCCCTTGCATACGGAACCGAAACTATACCGAAGACAGACAAGATAGTCGGCCCCGGCAATGCTTACGTTGCAGAGGCTAAGCGTCAGGTATACGGTACCGTTTCGATCGATATGATCGCGGGTCCGAGCGAGATAATGATAGTTGCAGATGCCTTCAATCGTCCTATGGATATCGCGGCAGACCTTCTTTCTCAGGCGGAGCACGACAGAATGGCAAGTGCCGTTCTCGTAACCGACTCCGAGAGCTTTGCCGAGGCGGTAAGCCTTGAGCTTGAGCGTCAGATACCTCTTCTTGAAAGAAGCGAGATCGCGAGAGCATCTATCGATAACTACGGAAAGATAATAGTAACCTCGTCTATTGACGATGCTATTGATATTGCAAACGGAATTGCTCCCGAGCATCTTGAGATATGCGTGGAGGAGCCCTTCGAGTATCTTAAGAAGGTGAAGCACGCAGGCTCGGTATTCCTCGGCAGATACTGTCCCGAGGCTATAGGAGATTATTTCGCGGGCACGAACCACACCCTTCCCACAAGCGGAACCGCAAAGTTCTCAAGCCCCCTCTCCGTTGACGATTTCGTTAAGAAAACGCAGTACATATACTACGACAAGTCCTCTCTTGCCGAGGTTTGCCGTGACGTTGAATACTTTGCAAAAAAAGAAGGTCTTACCGCGCACGCCAAGAGTGCCGTAATAAGATTCGAGGAAAATTGATATGAGTACCTTCCTTACGGAAAAATATAAAAAGCTCAAGCCCTATACCCCCGGCGAGCAGCCCAAAGAGAGAAAATACGTTAAGCTCAACACCAACGAGTCCCCCTTCCCACCCTCTGAAAACGCGGTTAAGCGCGCAAGAGAGGAAGCGGAAAAGCTGATGCTATATTCCGATCCCGAGTGTCGAGAGGCAGGTGAGCTTCTTGCGAAGACTCTCGGCGTTGATTTTTCAAACGTGATCCTCACCAACGGCTCGGACGAGGTGCTCAATTTCGCATTTATGGCATACTGTGATGAGAGCACCCCCGCGGTCTTTGCCGATATAACCTACGGCTTTTATAAGGTGTTCGCGGACGTAAACAATCTCCCTTACCGCGAGATACCGCTCACCGAGAGCTTTGAGATAAATATTGACGATTACGTAAATACCAAAGGCACCGTGTTTATTGCAAACCCCAACGCGCCCACCGGTATCGCGCTTCCCACCGCACAGATCGAGAGGCTCCTTGCGTCAGATCCCGATAGGATCGTAGTTATAGACGAGGCTTACGTTGACTTCGGAGCCGAGAGCTGCGTTCCTCTTATAAACAAATATAAAAATCTTATCGTGACGGGCACGTTCTCAAAATCTCGCTCTATGGCAGGCGCGAGACTCGGCTTCGGTGTTGCATCGAGCGAGCTTATCGACGACCTCACGCGCATAAGATATTCCACTAACCCATATAACGTAAACATAATGAGCGCGGCGGCAGGCGTCGGTGCTCTTATGGATAAAGAGTATTTCGAAAATAACTGTAAAAGGATCATCGAAAACAGAAGCTTTACCGAGCGTGAGCTTTCCGCTCTCGGCTTTGAGTTTACACCTTCAAGCGCGAATTTTGTCTTTGCGAAGCATCGTGCAATAAGCGGAGAAAAGCTCTATCTCTCCCTCAAGGAGCGCGGTGTTCTCGTTCGTCATTTTACTGCACCGAGAATTGCGGATTACAACCGCATAACTATCGGCAGTAGAGAAGAAATGCAAATATTAGTTGACAATATCAAGGAAATTTTGGAGGAAAACAAATGAGAAACGCAGAAATAATCAGAAAAACCAAAGAGACCGATATTTACCTTAAGCTTGAGCTTGACGGCAAGGGCACGTCCGAGGTTGCAAGCGGAAGCGCGTTTCTTGACCATATGCTCACTCTTTTTGCAAAGCACGGAAAGTTCGATCTTACCGTAAAGTGCAAGGGTGATACCGAGGTCGATTTCCACCACACCGCAGAGGATATCGGAATCTGTCTTGGCGAGGCTTTCAAGAAGGCTCTCGGTGATAAGGCGGGTATCGTACGCTATGCCGATACGATACTCCCGATGGACGAGACTCTTATCCTCTCCGCACTTGATTTTTCGGGCAGAGCATACTTCGCCTGCGACCTTGATATAAAGGCGTCAAAGGTAGGAGATTTCGATACCGAGCTCGTCAGCGAGTTCTGGCAGGCGTTCGCGTATAACGCAGGCTGCACTCTTCACGTAAGACAGCTTGCAGGCTCGAATTCTCACCACATCATAGAGGGCGTGTATAAATCCTGCGCGAGAAGCATTCGCGCGGCGGTCAAGATCGATCCCGATTTTGCGGACGATATTCCTTCGACCAAAGGAGTTCTTTAATGGTAGCGATAATCGACTACGGAGTGGGAAATCTTTTCTCTCTTGCAAGCTCATTTAAGGCTATCGGAGCCGAGGCGGTCGTTACCTCTGATCCCGAGGTGATAAGATCCTGCGACAAAATACTTCTTCCCGGTGTCGGTGCGTTTGAGGACGCGGCGGCAAAGCTTTCCGAGTCGGGACTCGGAACCCTTCTTTGTGAAGAGGCGGCAAGAGGCAAGCATATTCTCGGCATCTGCCTCGGTATGCAGCTTCTTTTTGAAAGGAGCTTTGAATACGGTGAGCATAAGGGACTCGGTCTTATAAAGGGCGAGGTCAGAGCGATATCCGAGGTCATTCCCAAGGAATACAAGATACCCCATATAGGCTGGAACGCGCTTTCCTTCGGCAAGGAAAAGCACGAGCTCTTCAAATATCTTAACAATGGCGATTTCGTTTACTTCGTCCATTCGTTCTACGGTGCAAACTGCGCCGAAAGTGTGATTGCGACCGCGGAATACGGCGCGCCTCTTACGGCGGCGGTAGCCTCGGGCAACGTTATGGGATGCCAGTTTCATCCCGAAAAAAGCGGTAGCGTAGGACTTGATATTCTCCGCGCCTTTCTTGAAATAGGAGCATAGTATGATAATTTATCCCGCGATAGATCTGTATGACAAAAAAGCGGTTCGTCTTTACAAGGGCGATTACAACGAAATGACCGTATATAGCGATAACCCGTGTGAGATCGCAGAGGATTTCTACAAATCAGGCGCAAGATATATGCACGTGGTCGATCTCGAGGGCGCAAAGACGGGCGAAACACCGAATATAGACGTTATAAAGAAGCTTGCCGCGATCCCGGATATGTTCATCGAGGTCGGAGGAGGCATCCGCACGCTTGAGGTTGCGAAAAGGTACGTCGAGGCAGGCGTTGACAGAATAATTCTCGGAACCGCGGCTCTTAAGGATAGAGCGTTCTTGTTATCCGCAATAGAAAACTTCGGTGATAAGGTAGCCGTAGGCGTTGATATAAAGGATTCCTACGTAGCGGTTAAGGGCTGGATAGAAAAATCCGAGGTCTTAGCTATGGATTTTCTTGCCGAGCTTGACTCGATAGGCGTCAAGACCGTAATATGCACCGATATATCGAAGGACGGAGCGATGATGGGAACCAACCTTGAGCTTTATCGCACTCTTTCCGAGAAATTCGGTATGCAGATAATAGCCTCGGGCGGTGAGTCGAGCATTGACGACCTAAAAAGACTACGCGAGATGGATCTTTACGGTG
>JBGVKA010000037.1:0-5074 GCA_045129715.1 Eubacteriales bacterium
AAAGATCGTCGATAGCGGGAGCGATCCTTGTGTCGTTGGTTCCGTCGGAACGAACGAACTTGAGATCTCCGTTGGTAGCTATGTAGTAAATGTATCCGTTGATGACCTTAACGAGCTTGGAGAAGCGAGATGCAACGAGCATATTCTTCGTTCCGTCCGTGCTGACCTTCATCAAGCAAGCGTTTACGCCCTCGCCGTTTACGTAGTAAAGCCATCCCGACGTGAACGTGCATATTCTTCCGGGATTCTCCATGATCTCGCGCTTATCGGTACCGTCAAGGTTAGCCGAGTAAAGACGCTTGTCGTCACGGCTTCCGACGATATAGAATACGCGTCCGCCACGAGTCGCGTAGTAGCTTCTTACGTTGGAGTCAATAAGGCTTGATTCCTGCGTATCGATATCGATGGAATAGAGGTCCATATTGTTCTCGCTGTAGAGTCTGAGCGAGTATATGATCTTTCCGTTGCTTACGGAATGAATATAGTAATCGGAGTTGAGTATTTCCGTTATCTCGCCCGTCTCGATATCGTAAACGCGGAATACGGGAGTAAAGCTGTGCTTATCGAGTGCGGTATAGAATATCTTGTCGTTGTAGTAGTCCATAATGTCCACTATCTCGGGAAGAATGATCTTCGAGGTAGCGTTGTCCATATCAACGAGAAGAACGGAATAGTTGTTTCCTCTGTTGTCCGCATACTGCTTTCTGCGTTTCTTTCTGAGTCCACAGCATCCGCGCTTAACGGTAGTGGTCTCGCGAAGCTTCTTACGGATGAAGAACTTAGTCTTATCCGAGGAGAAGTATATGGGCTCCGGATGATTCATAACGTAGTCGCCGGCAGGGCCCTCGTCAAGAACCTTAACGTTAGCGGAATAATCAACGCTGAGGGTATCATAGCAGCAAACGCTGACGTTATTTCTGAGATAGAATATCTTGGTTCCGAAGCTGTAAAGTATCTCGGTGACCGCCGTGAGAGTGGGGAATACCGAGGGGATCTTGTCCTTGATCTCGTAGAACGAGAACGAGTTTTTGACCGCAGGAGTGGGAGATGCGGGATCAAATATCGGCTTAGTAATACGCTTTACAACGTAATACTTGCCCGCGAGCTCTGCGAGCTCGTCGTTGAACTTGAATATAGTGGTGTTGTTTTTAACGAGCTTTTCGGTGTCCTTGTAGCCGTAAATTGCCGCAAAAAGATGAAGCGCGTTGTCAACTCTGCCCTTTTCGAGAAGGGCAAGACCCTTCTGATAGGTCTTCTCGGCATCGATGCCCTTCTTACGAATATCCTCGGAAAGCTTAGCGTCCTTTATAGCCTTTGCCTTTGCATAGCCGGGGATCTCCTCGATGTTTTCGGTAGCGGTAACGCCGTTTACCTTTTCGATAACGAGCTCAAGCGTGCTCTCGAGATCCTCAAGAAGCTTGGGATTTATAGCGAATCTCTTTGCGAGCTTGATGTCTCTCTTAAGCTCGGTGATGAGCGCGTCACGGTTGCTTTCTATCGCCTTGGTAATAGAGGAGTAGAGGTCAACGAACTCGAAAAGATCCGAGATATCGTCACTCTTGTAGTTATCTATGATCTCGACCTCAAGAACGTCAAGTCCCTCGATCTTCTTGAGAACGGGAATGGCCTTGCATCTGAAATCGAGATAGTACGTAACGGGATCTGCAGAGAACTTAAGCTTGCAAGCCTCTGCAACGGAATCAAGCGTAGAGACGGAAAGTCTTGAATGGAGCGCGAATTCTCTCCAGTCGTAGCTCTCACAGAAGTTATCAAAATATATGACTCCGGCGCCGGAGGAGGTTACGCCGTCGGCAATTCTCCTATCGTTTTCCTTCTGCTCGTTTTCGCGCTTTGCAAAATCAAGCGGTCTTAAAATTCTCGTGGGAACCACGTTTCCGCAAGAATGGCAGACAACGGCCTTTGAGTCCTCTGTATAATCAAGTATAGCGGGGCAGTACGGACAAACTCCGGAAAGAAAAAGCTTGTTTTCGTTCATTGTTGATTCCTCCTGAAAAAGAAGATGACTTCCTGAAAAAGTCGCTACGCGTATTATTTCTTAAATATTATAACATTATTATTATTTAATGTCAAGCGCAGAAGCATAAATTTGTTAAAAAACACGAAAGGAAAATGGACTTTACCGAAAAAACACCGAAAAACTCAATTCTTTTGCCCGACGTACTTGAATTTTGAAGAGAATTGTGCTATACATTTATGTAAAAATAAAAATGTAAATTTTTTGTGAATTCGTTCGTTTTTGCAAAAAACACATCGCAAAGGAAAGAAATATGAACAAAATAGTCGAACGCAGGGAGCTTAACCCGAGCGTAGTTATGATAGAGGTCGAGGCTCCTCTCGTTGCCAAAAAGGCAGAGGCGGGGCAGTTTATAATTCTCAGAGCCGACGAGGACGGGGAGAGAATCCCGCTCACGATTGCGGATTATGACAGAGAAAAGGGAACCGTTTCGGTCATCTTCCAGGTCGTTGGAGCTTCAACGTATAAGCTCTCAAAAAAGCAGGCGGGAGATCACGTGTCCGATTTTGCGGGACCTCTCGGCATGCCCACCGAGACTGACGGACTTAAGAACGTGTGCGTCGTTGGTGGCGGAGTAGGATGCGCGATCGCGTTACCCATAGCAAAGAAGCTTCATTCCATGGGATGCAGAGTGACCTCGGTCATCGGCTTCAGATCAAAGGATCTCATGATCCTTGAGGACGAGTTCAGAGCCGTATCCGACGAGCTTATCGTTATGACGGACGACGGAAGCTACGGCAGAGAGGGAAACGTTTGCGTTCCGCTTGCAGAGATGCTTGAGGGCGGTGCGGCGTTCGACAAGGTCATAACCATAGGTCCCTTGATAATGATGAAATTCGTCGTTGCAACCGTAAAGAAATGGAACGTGCCCTGCGTGGTATCGATGAACCCAATTATGATAGACGGAACCGGAATGTGCGGAGGCTGTCGTCTCACTCTTAACCGAGGCGGAGAGAAAATCACGAAATTCGCCTGCGTTGACGGTCCTGATTTTGACGGCTACGAGGTTGATTTTGACGAGGCTATGTCAAGAGCGTCGATGTACCGCGATTTTGAACGCCACGCCTATGACAGTGCCTGCAATCTTATGAAAAAGGAGATACTCTGATGGCGAATAAATTTGATATGAGTATTCCGCGTCAGCCTATGCCGACTCGTTCTGCAGAGCAAAGACGTCGCGATTTTCTTGAGGTTGCCGAGGGATACACCGAGGAGCTTGCAATAAACGAGGCAATGCGTTGCCTTAACTGTAAAAATATGCCCTGCGTTTCGGGATGTCCCGTAAACGTAGCTATCCCCGATTTTATCGCTAAAATAAAGGAAGGTGACTTTGAGGGCGCGTATGCCGTCATAAACGAATCGTCAAGTCTGCCTGCAATTTGCGGAAGAGTTTGTCGTCAGGAGACTCAGTGTGAGTCAAAGTGCGTGCGCGGTGTGAAATCCGAGCCCGTTGCAATAGGCCGTCTTGAAAGATTCGTTGCCGATCTTCACAATCTCGGCGATATAGAAAAGCCGATAATTGAGAAAAACGGCTTTAAGGTTGCCGTTATCGGCTCGGGCCCCGCAGGACTTGCCGCATCGGGAGACCTCGCGAAGCTCGGATACGGCGTTACCGTTTTCGAGGCTCTTCACACCGAGGGAGGAGTTCTTTCGTACGGTATCCCCGAGTTCAGACTTCCGAAGAAGATAGTAAAGCGCGAGGTAGAGAACCTCAAGGCACTCGGCGTTGAATTTATGACCAACGTTATAATCGGTAAAACTCTCACCGTTGACGAGCTCTTCGATATGGGATATAAGGCGGTGTTTATCGGCACCGGTGCCGGACTTCCTAACTTTATGGGTATTCCAGGCGAGTCGCTCAAGGGAGTTTATTCGGCTAACGAGTTCCTTACCAGAAGCAATCTTATGAAGGCTTATCTTGAAAGCTCCGACACCCCCGTTATGAAGGGCGGTAAGGTTGCGGTCGTAGGCGGCGGAAACGTTGCTATGGACGCGGCAAGAACTGCGGTAAGGCTCGGTGCCGAAAAAACGTACATAATTTACAGACGTTCTCTCAACGAGCTTCCCGCAAGACGCGAGGAGGTAGAGCACGCTATGGAGGAGGGCATAGAGTTTATGCTCCTCACCAATCCCACCGAGATCATAGGATACGAAAATCCCGATGACAGGCGCGATGCAAGAAACGGCTTCGTCAGTGGAATGAAATGCATAAAAATGGAGCTTGGCGAGCCCGATGAAAGAGGTCGCAGAAGCCCCGTTCCCGTACCGAACAGCGAGTTCGTCGTTGACCTTGATACCGTAATTATGTCGATAGGCACCTCGCCCAATCCTCTTATAAAGTCCACGACGGAGGGACTTGAGGTAAACCGCCGCGGCGGTATCGTCGTAGAGGAGGGTAAAATGAAGACCTCTCGCGAAGGCGTTTACGCCGGAGGAGATGCGGTCACCGGAGCGGCTACCGTTATCTCGGCTATGGGAGCCGGTAAGCTTGCCGCAAAGGCTATTCACGAATACGTCACCGAGACGTACGGAAAATAATAAAACGCACCCGTTTGCGTTATATCAAAAGGCGGAGCACTCCTCACGGTGCTCCGCCTTGCTTTTTAAAGTCTTGAAAGCTGCTCTACCGCCGAGCCGTTGGTCAGCTTTTTGCAGTGCTCGGTTATGTAGGGGATCTTCTCCTCGGGCGTTTTTGATGCAAATTCAAGGAGTATTGCGAATTCGCATATTTGCCCAAGTCTCGTTCCTCCGCGCTCGGTGATCTCGAGATAATACCCCTCGTCCTCGGCATAAAAAAGCTCGCTTTCCTTTATACTTTTCGAGCCGTTGATTATCTTGCTCGCCTGAATAAGCTCCTCAAGCTTCGGGAAATTATACATCATTCTTCTGCTCTCAAGCATAGTGACGTTTCCCGATTTTGACATAAATCTTTCGTTACCGCGGGAAAGTCCCTTGAGCCGAGTGACGAAAAGCTCCGCGCTGCCGTCCTTCGACGGATAAAACTGTATAAGGAGCTTATCCCCCTCGGAGCTGAAGCCG
>JBGVKA010000038.1:0-12687 GCA_045129715.1 Eubacteriales bacterium
CGGATTACATCAAGACCTCCACCGGCTTCTCCACCGCAGGTGCTACGAAGGAGGACGTTGCCCTCTTTGCAAAGCACGTTGGCGAGGGCGTTCTTATCAAGGCGGCAGGCGGAATAGCAAGCCTTGCGGATGCCGAGGACTTTATCAACCTCGGAGCATCGAGACTCGGAACGAGCCGAATCGTCAAAATCGCGAAGAACGAAAATGCACCTACCGGATATTGATTCCGCCACTGTGTAAAAAAGGTTAAGAACATGAGATTCAAGCTTACAATTTTCGTGATATTGGTGCTCGCTTTATCTTTCTCGCTATCTTCCTGTAATAAGGAACCGGAAAACAATGACATCCCAAAAGACGATAGCTCGAGCGTATTGGACATTCATATACACGATTACAAATTTTCTTCCGAGACCGTTCCACCAACGTGTACGTCGGATGGATATACCATTTTTAAATGCCAATGCGGAAACACGCTGCGCGGAAATCAAACAAGCCGACTCCCACATAGCTACGGAAACGCTGTGACTCTCAGTGAGCCAACGTTTTTTGAAAGCGGAGTAAGTGTCAAGCGATGTTTATCGTGCTCTGATGAGTTAATCAAACTCATTCCCGCACCAACGGTTTCTCTTATATTTAGCAACGAAGACGGCCGTGATAAGCTTGAGATATCCGTCAGCTCTCGCGCCGAATTTGATAAGCACCTTTTAACTGTCGAAGATTATTCTCTATACGAAAACATCACCGTTAGCGGTACTCCCATAGATTTATCGGAGATTGAAACGATATATATCGGAAAAAACGTAATTTCGCTCCCGACGTATAGCTTTGACTTATATACCCCATG
This sequence comes from Eubacteriales bacterium, assembly GCA_045129715.1. GTDB lineage: Bacteria > Bacillota > Clostridia > Oscillospirales > CAG-272 > UBA1740. The sequence goes on from JBGVKA010000038.1 coordinate 845, forward strand.
TCTAACGGAGGTAATATTCTCAAAGGATATTGAATTCATCGGAGATATGGCGTTTCGGAATAGCGAAAATCTGGAGAAGATATATTTTGAAGGTGATGCGCCAACCGTAGGAATGCTTGCCTTTGCGCAAAGCCACTACAACAATCCATGCGTTGTTCTGCCCTCCGAATCTTCATCGGGATTTTCAGGACTGCTGTTCGGAGGAATCGCAATTGAAAGACCTTGGCTCCCCGACAATAGCGGAAGTATTTTCTCGCTGTCACTTAATGAATACGCCGCTCTCGCATCAAAAAGCGCAGTTGAGCTCGCAAATAATATACTCGATCTTTTCAAAAACGGTGATCAATTGGAATACGCGTACATTCCGTATACTTCCAACATCGACGAATATAAAATCATCAGGGCATTCACGATTGAATTAACCAAGGGCTGTGCTACGAACAAGGAAAAAATCGACGTTATATACGACTGGATCACAGACAACATAATTTATGACGATAATGCCTTAATGTACGATCCTTACGATGTCTTCACAACGCGAAGAGCCGTTTGTGCCGGATACGTAACCCTTATGCACGATATGCTTTCGGCTATTGATATCGTATCGTTTTACACGAGAGGAATCAAGCTATTCGGAAATAACGTATCCGTTAAAGAAGCTATAACCGACAGACAGAATATTGAATCTCACGCATGGCTTGCCGTATACAACGAATCCGAGGGATTCAGCTTCTACGATCCTACGTGGGGAGTAATCAACAAGGATCATTATAGGGATATGAGCGTCACCGATCTCGGAGAGGACGGAGTTGTATTGGAGGTTGACGGCTTAGAGGTAATAACCGAGCTTTCAAGCTATAAGGACTACACGGATTATCCGGACGATATCCAGTTCATCCATGACGACGGATATATCTACGTCTTCAACCATGGCACCCCCATCTTTGCAAATCATTCCACAAGCTATTATAACCACCAATTCACCGAATCGTACTACATAAAGCTGCAAGACGACATCTTCCCCAATGATAACCAACCTAAATTAACAGTTACAACAACAGGTCTCGTTTTCAGCGTATATCCAAGCGATAAGGCATTTTTCTGCAGAGCGGACGGACAGTTGTACAGATTGACACGTATTCTTGAGTATATAGATTTCAGAAATATCTACTACGGAACCTCGTTGAGCATCGAAAACGATTTCGTTTTTGAAAACGACGGCATCGTTTACAAATGTGTCGAAAACGCACTAACCGTCATCGACTATGTTGGAAATGATGAATGCATTACCATTCCGTCGACCGTACACGGTTTGCCCGTAAAGGTTATTGCGATCGACGCATTCCGCTCGTGTCTTAAAATGAAACGCGTAATAATCGAGAACGGTATTGAAGAAATATGGGTAAGTGCCTTTTACGGATGCGAAAATCTCGAATACATATACATTCCGCAGAGCGTAAGATACAACACCAACAACGAGCAAAACATCGGTACGTCAAGCATTGCCTTCGAAAGATGCTACAGCCTAAGCGTAATCGAGGTAAGTCCGCTAAACCCGGTACTTGCTTCACTTGACGGAAATCTTTACTCGAAGGATATGAAGGAGCTTATCGCATTTGCTCCCAACAACGAAGCAAAGAGCTTTGTTTTGCCCGCGAGTGTCAAAAAAATCTCATCGCGCGCCTTCCAATATTCAAAGCTCGATACCGTAATACTTCATAGCAACTTAGAGGTCATTTGCCATGCTGCGTTTCAGCACAGCGAAATCAAATCAATAACAATTCCGGGCAGTGTCTCAATTGAAAGCTACGCCTTCGCTTACTGTGCTTATCTTCACACGGTTGAGCTTGGCGAAGGATTTTCGAAAATTGAACATGCTGTCTTCATCAATTGTACAAGTCTTATAAACGTTAAGCTTCCAAGCACCCTGAGAACTATAGAAAGCTACGCATTCGCAATCTGCACGAGACTTTATACTATAACGTTGCCCGAGGGACTTGAGAACATATGTTCTTGTGCCTTCGCAGATGCATCTCTGGTATTCATAACGCTGCCGTCGAGTCTGAAAACGATTGAAAGCGAAGCATTCCTCGAATGCAACAGGCTCTTTGTCGTAAACAATCTATCGACTCTTTGCTTAAGCAAGAGAGACGAATCGCACGGAGGAGTTGCATATTACGCAAACGAGATCAACACCGCAGTTGATAACAGCAACGTTTACATAACGAACGATGGGTTTATTTTCTACAACAACGGAGAACTCAACGTTCTTTTGGAGTACGTCGACACCGGCAAGACCACGTTGATCCTCCCGGAGCTTTTTATGGGAGAAGCGTACTTTCTTATCGACAAGGCTTTCGCTGATTTTGACGTCTTCGGCTGGGAAGATATGACCGTTTACGATATAGTTTGCTGGGAGATCGAGGCAACTCATTCCGGCAAAAACGTATCCACCATCGTTATACCTAAAACACTCACCGTTATACCGCTACACGCATTCTCCGGATGGGAAAATATCGAATATATATATTTCGAAGGAAGCGAAGAAGAATGGGAAAACGTTACTATCGTGGTTGGTTTAGGATCAAACGCCACTCTCAGCTCAGCTCAGGTCGTATTCTATTCGGAAGAAGAGCCTTCCGATGACAATCCGTGCTGGCACTATGTTGACGGTATCCCGGTTCTCTGGTGATAAATTCAAAAAAATGAAAGGAAAAAATCATGTCTAATCAATACACACCCCATATAAAAGCTACGTCGGAGGATTTTGCAAAAACCGTGCTTATGCCCGGTGATCCCCTGCGCTCAAAATTCGTTGCAGAGACCTTCCTTGAGAACGCGCGCCTTATCAATAACGTTCGCGGAATTCAGGGATACACGGGCACCTACAAGGGCGTTCCCGTAACGGTTATGGCAAGCGGAATGGGTATGCCCTCTATCGGCATCTATTCCTACGAGCTTTATAATTTCTTCGGCGTTGAAAACATTATAAGGATCGGCTCTGCAGGTGCTCTTGCAGACGAGGTCAAGCTTCGCGACGTTATCATCGGTATGGGTGCTTGCACGAACTCCATGTATCAGGATCAGTACAAGCTCGGCGGTAATTTCGCTCCCATTGCAAGCTTTGAGCTCCTTGAATGCGCGGTTAACGAGGCAAGAGCTCTCGGCGTAAGCTATAAGGTCGGAAACCTTCTTTCCTCCGACGTATTCTACAACGCAGATCCCAATTTCAACGACGGCTGGTATAAGATGGGCGTTCTCGGTGTGGAAATGGAGGCGGCGGCTCTTTATATGAACGCTGCTGCGGCAGGCAAAAAAGCACTTGCCATCTGCACCGTATCCGATCACATTATGAGAGGCGAGGCTCTCGACTCGGATGCAAGACAGACCACCTTTACCGATATGATGAAGATCGCTCTCGAGGTTGCGGTCAAGATGCATAACGCATAAAAGCATACCCGAGGGCATAAGCCCTTTACGGAGGTATATTATGAAAAGAGTATTTATGATAGTTCTCGATTCCTTCGGAGTCGGTGCGGCTCCCGATGCCGCAAGCTTCGGAGACGCGGGTGCAAACACCCTTAAAAGCGCGAAGAATTCGGGAATGCTTAACGTTCCGACGCTCATTTCGATGGGACTCGGAAATATAGACGGCGTGGACTCGGTCGAAAAGACGGAGAACCCCATCGCCAAGCACGGAAGATGCCGCGAGCTTTCTCTCGGCAAGGACACCACCACGGGACATTGGGAGATCGCGGGCATAGTATCGCACTCACCGATGCCCACCTACCCCGGTGGATTTCCGAAGGAGCTTTTGGATGAATTCACCGAAAAGACCGGATACGGAGTGCTTTGCAATCTTCCCTACTCCGGCACCGACGTTATAAGAGACTACGGTGAAGAGCATTTGAAGACGGGCAAGCTTATAGTCTACACCTCTGCAGACAGCGTATTTCAGATCGCGGCACACGAGGATCTCGTGCCCCCCGAAAAGCTTTACGAAATATGCCGCGCGGCAAGAGAGATTCTCACGGGTGAGCACGCAGTCGGCAGAGTTATCGCACGCCCATTCACCACCAAGGACGGCGCGTTCGTAAGAACCGCCAACCGTAAGGATTTCTCTCTCGTTCCTACCGAGAAAACCGTTCTCGACGAGCTTAAGAGCGAGGGCTACGACGTTATAGGCGTTGGAAAGATCGGAGATATCTTCGCTATGGCAGGCATTACCGAAACCAATCCCACGCACTCCAATCGCGAGGGCATGGAGGTAACGTCGGAAATAGCAAAGCGTGATTTTCACGGTCTTTGCTTCACCAACCTCGTTGATTTCGATATGCTCTTCGGACACAGACAGGATGCCGAGGGCTACGCCAAGGCACTCAGCGAGTTTGATCTTTGGCTCTCGGATTTCATCAAGACTCTCGGCGAGGACGATGCGCTGATAATCACCGCCGACCACGGATGCGATCCCTCCGACGAGAGCACCGACCACACGAGAGAATACGTTCCCTTTATCGTTTACGGCAAGAGAATAACCGCAGAGAATCTCGGCACTCTTGACGGCTTCTCGGTGATCGGCAGGACCGCTTACGACTATCTTCACGAATAAGAGGAGCTTACTATGACCGAAAACGAAAAATACGAGCTTGTAAAAAGAGCTCTTACGGCAAGAGGCAGAAGCTACTCGCCCTATTCGCGCTTTGCCGTAGGCGCGGCTCTTCTCACGGATGACGGTGAGATATTCACCGGCGCGAACATAGAATCCGCTTCATATTCGCCCACGGTGTGCGCGGAGAGAGTTGCTTTCTTCAGCGCGGTTCACGGCGGTAAAAGAGACTTTAAGGCTATCGCGATAGTGGGCGGTCCCACAACGGAGGACGTGAGTAGCTTTACCGCCCCCTGCGGAGTCTGCCGTCAGGTGATGGCAGAGTTCTGCGGCCCGGACTTTGAAATAATCCTGTACGACGGTGATAATATCAAGTCCTACACATTCGCCGAGCTTCTTCCCGAGAGCTTCGGCAAAAGCAATCTTAAGCAATGAGGTACTTCTTATGAGAATGTACGACGTTATAGAAAAGAAAAAGCATGGCGAGGAGCTTTCCGAGGGTGAGATCTACGAAATGATAGACCTCTACACCTCGGGCAAGATTCCCGATTATCAGATGTCCGCGTTTCTTATGGCGGTATACTTCAAAGGAATGACCGACACCGAGATATCCATCCTCACCGATGCTATGGCAACCTCTGGCGACACGGTCGATCTCAGTGAATTCGGCTCTCGCACGGTGGATAAGCATTCTACGGGCGGAGTCGGAGACAAGACGACTCTCATCGTTACCCCCATAGTTTCCGCAGCGGGCGGCGTGGTTGCAAAAATGAGCGGAAGAGGTCTCGGACATACCGGCGGAACGGTCGACAAGCTTGAGTCCTTCCCCGGCTTCAGAACCTCCCTCGCCCCCGAGGAATTCACCGCGCAGGTCAAAAAATGCGGACTTGCGGTCATCGGTCAGAGTGCGAACCTCGCTCCTGCCGATAAGATGCTCTACGCACTTCGTGACGTTACCGCGACCGTGGACAGTATTCCCCTTATAGCATCGTCTATAATGAGCAAAAAGCTCGCGGCAGGCACACGCTCCATCGTTCTCGACGTAAAGTGCGGAAGCGGAGCGTTTATGAACACGCCCGAAATGGCTAAGACTCTTGCCGAGACTATGGTCAAAATAGGAAAATCGAGAGGCAGAAGCACTGCCGCTCTTATCACGAATATGGACGTTCCTCTCGGTCACGCGATAGGCAACGCTCTTGAGGTCAAGGAGGCGGTCTCCGTTCTCAAGGGCGAGGGCCCCGACGATCTTCGTGAGGTCTGTCTCGCGCTCGCATCCCTTATGCTTGAGCTCTCACTCGGTATGGACAAGGACGAGGCGAAGGCTCTTGCCGTCGAGACTCTCACCTCCGGTAAGGCGTACGCAAAATTCAAGGAATGGATATCCCTTCAGGGCGGTGATCCCGCCTACGCCGAGGATTTCTCACTCTTTGGAGCCTCCGCCTTCGTTAAGGATATCAAGGCAACCTGCGACGGCTACGTTCTCTCCTGCAACGCAGAGACGATCGGTCTTGCGGCAATGAAGCTTGGCGCAGGCAGAGAGACCAAGGAGGACGTTATCGATTTCAAGGCAGGCATAGAGCTTCTCAAGAAGCCTACCGATCCGATAAAGAGCGGTGAGGTCATAGCAAGGCTCTATACCGATAGGGAGGAAGCCCTCGCATCTGCGGAGGAGCTCGTTCTTTCCGCGTTCAAGTTCTGTGAAGAAAAGCCCGATGAGTATAGTATGATATACTTCTCAGTAAGATAAACTACACAACAAAAGGCGTGCCCTATAGTGCACATATAACAAAAAATCGGTTAAAAATTTAACGCACGGAAAAACGGTTGACTTTAAATCACGCGAGTGCTATAATAGTTACGATTTGCAAACTAAAAAGGGTGTATTATGCCCTTACAGGACCGGCGGAATACAGAATATGAAAAACTCGTATCACAAGCTACTGACACCCCTCTACGTTATAAACATCGTTTTCCAGGCGATAATCTCGCTTCTGAGCCCGATATCCGTTATGTTCTTATTTGCGTGGCTGCTCGTCACGAAGCTTTCGGTGGGCTCGTGGATATACGTCGTCTTTATAATGCTGGGAGTCTTTTCCGGTCTTTACTCAATGGTGGTATTCGTTCTCGGTGCGATGCGCACTCTCGACGCCATTGAGAAGCAGCATTCCGACAAAAAAGGAGGAAACAAAACCTAAATGGATCAAAATAAGCTTCCCAAAAGGGAAATAGCGTTGCTTGCAGTTGGAGAGGTATTGGTAGGCGCGATAATAACCGCCGTATATCTTCTCATCGGCAGGTTCAACTACACTGTACCGCTCGGCGCACTCTTGGGCGGAGCCGTTACGGTGTTTAACTTCGTATTTCTTTCTATCGCGGTCAACCGCGCCATCGACGATGCTATGAAGGTATACGAGGCAAGACAAGCTGAGCTTAGCAAGGCTAAGGAGCAAGGCGAGGCTCCCGCGGCAGAGAGCGAAGGCTCAGAGGATAGAGATCCCTACGACGACGAGGCGGCAAAATTTGCCCGCGAAAACGCGGCTAAGATAACGAACGCCGTTAAGCTCTCGTACATCGTAAGAACGGCATCGGTCGTTATAACTCTCGTCTTGGCTTTCATCACGAAGCAGTTCAACGTTCTCGCAACGGTAATTCCCCTTTTATGTCTGCGCCCGATATTGACTCTTTCGGAGCTTCTAAAGAAAAAAGGAGGCGTCCAGTAATATGAACATCAGCATTAACGGACCGAAGATATATTTCAGAATACGCTTCTTCGGTGGCTACATCAACATAACTCAAACGACATTTACGCTTCTTGCTGTTACGATATTGCTTATAACGGCGGCATACTTCCTCGGAAGAAATCTCAAGAAGCGTCCCGGAAGGCTTCAGGTGGTTACCGAGAAAATGGTAACTATGCTTTACAATATGGTAGAGGATACCATGGGTAAGCACAATCTGAAATACGCTCCGTACATCGGCGCGCTCTTCCTTTCATCTATTATGGGTACGCTTATCGGAATGACTCAGATCTTCCGTCCCGCTACCGCAGACCTCTCGGTCACTCTCGCTTGGGCACTCGTTACCTCGGTAATGGTCTGGTACTCAAGCATCAAGAACTTTGGCTTCAAGTCGTGGCTCAAGGGCTTCACCGAGCCCATCGTGGTAATGACACCCATGAACGTTGTCTCGGAGATCGCTCAGCCCATATCTCTCGCCTTCCGTCACTTCGGTAACGTTGCGGGAGGAGGCGTTCTTACGACTCTTATTTATACGGCTCTTTCGGCTGCCTCGAGCATCGTGTTCGGTTGGCTCCCGGGATTGCTCGGAAGCATCCCCTTCTTCAGCGCAGGTATTCCTGCGTTCCTTTCGATCTATTTCGATCTTTTCTCGGGCTTCGTTCAGGCTCTCGTATTCTGTCTTCTTACGATGGTTTACGTCGGATCGGCAAATCCGCCCCCCGAAGAGCTTACCCCCGCAAAAGAGCAGGAATAATTCGTTTTCACAGGTCAAAAATTAAAAAATAAAAATAAAATTTCAAACAACGGAGGATTTTAAAATGGAATTAGCAATCGTTCAGGCAGCAAGAGCACTTGGCGCAGGTCTTTGTATGGGCCTTGGCGCGATAGGTCCCGCTATCGGAGAAGGTAACGCGGTAGGTAAGGCACTTGAGGCAATGGCTCGTCAGCCCGAGATGGCAGGTAATCTTCGTACCAACATGATTCTCGGATGTGCGATCACCGAGACCACCGGTATCTACTCTCTCGTCGTAGCACTTCTTCTTCTCTTCATGGGAGTTAACTGATAACGCTTTTCATTATTCTGATTAACTTTTAAAGGGAGAAAAATATGGAAGTTGTACTTGACAAGTTCGAAGCCTTCGTAGGCGTGAACTTCTTTACCATGATATTTGCATGGATCAACCTTGTTATACTTTATGTTTTTCTTAAAAAGCTTCTCTTCAAGCCCGTAAAGAATATGATCGACTCAAGACAAAAGGAGATCGACGATATGTATTCCGAGGCTGAGGGCGCAAAAAGCTCGGCCAACGAGATGAAGGCTCAGTATGAGGAGAAGATCGCCTCCGCAGATGCGGAAAGCGAGGAAATACTTCGTCGTGCAGTGAGACGCGCGGAGCTTCGCGAGGAGGAGATCCTCAGAGAAGCAGACAAGAAGGCGGCTCGCGTTATGGAGCGCGCTGAGGAGCAGATAGAGCTCGAAAAGAAGCGTGCCGTAAACGACGTTAAGAACGAGGTTTCATCTATAGCGCTCGGCATTGCCGAGGCCGTTATCGAGCGAGACATCGATAAAAACGACCACGACTCGCTTATCGACGAATTCATTGATAAGCTCGGTGAAACAGTATGAGCGGCGCGTCAAACTACGCCGAGGCTCTCTTCTCTCTTTCCGAGGAGATGGGGATCTGCGACGAGGTGCTTCACGATCTTAACGTTACGTCGGAAATTCTTAAAAGCTTTCCCGAATACGTAAAGCTCCTCGACACCCCCGCAATAAGCGTTCCCGAAAAGCTCTCCTTGATAGACGAGGCGTTCAGCTCGGTCACGACAACGGTTAAAAGCGTTATAAAAATCCTTGCCGAAAAGCATTCCGTGCACGTTTTCTTTGACGTTGCAAGGGAATATTCGGCAAAATATAACGAGTCGCGCGGAATCTGTACGGCAGAGATCATAAGTGCCGTGGAGCTTACCGACGCTCAGACAAAGAAAATAAAAGAAAAACTTGAAAATATGACGGGTAAGACCATCGTCATTAAAAACACTACGGATAAAAGTCTTCTCGGCGGAATCAAGCTTCGTTATCTCGGTAAGGAGCTTGACGGAACGCTTAAGGCGAGACTCACCGCTATCGAAAAGAGTCTCAAAAATACAATAATTTAGAAAAGGCATTTCCTTTTCTTATAAAGTTGGTGATATAATGCAGTCAAAAATCGAAGATATTAGCAAAATCATAAAAGAACAGATCCGTAACTACGGCAAGAAGATCGAAGAGGACGAGATCGGCTACGTTATCTCCGTCGGAGACGGTATTGCAAAGGTTCACGGAATAGATAAGTGCCGTGCCAACGAGCTTCTTGAGTTCACCGGCGGCACGTACGGTATGGCTCTTAACCTTGAAGAAAACTGCATCAGTGCCGTTCTTCTCGGCAACGACGTAGGTATCAACGAGGGCAGCGTGGTCAAAAGAACAGGCCGCGTTGTTTCGGTACCCGTAGGAGAAAATCTTATAGGAAGAGTCGTTAACGCTCTCGGTGAGCCCGTTGACGGCAAGGGCCCTATCGAATCCACCGAATACAGACCCATCGAGCGCAAGGCTTACGGTATAATTGAAAGAAAATCGGTTTCCGTTCCCCTTCAGACCGGTATCAAGGCTATCGATGCTATGATACCTATCGGACGCGGTCAGCGTGAGCTCATAATCGGTGACAGACAGACCGGTAAAACGGTTATCGCGACCGATACCATAATCAACCAGAAGGGCAAGGGAGTTATTTGTATTTACGTTGCTATCGGTCAGAAGCAGTCGACGGTCGCTAACGTCGTTGATACCCTTTACAAGAACGGTGCTATGGACTACACCATCGTAGTTTCCGCAACCGCTGCGGACTCCGCGCCCCTTCAGTACATCGCTCCCTACGCGGGATGCTCTATGGGTGAATACTTTATGGAGCAGGGCAAGGACGCTCTTATAATCTACGACGACCTCTCGAAGCACGCCGTTGCGTACAGAGCTCTGTCGCTCCTTATAAGAAGACCTCCCGGCAGAGAGGCGTATCCCGGAGACGTATTCTACCTTCACTCCCGTTTGCTCGAGCGTGCGGCAAGACTCTCCGAGGAGGCAGGCGGCGGATCCCTCACCGCTCTTCCCATCATTGAAACTCAGGCGGGTGACGTTTCGGCGTACATTCCGACGAACGTTATATCCATTACGGACGGACAGATCTTCCTTGAGTCCGAGCTCTTCCACGCAGGTATCCGTCCTGCCGTTAACCCCGGTATCTCGGTTTCCCGAGTCGGCGGTAACGCTCAGATCAAGGCTATGAAGAAGGTTGCCGGCTCGCTTAAGCTTCTCTACTCTCAGTACAGAGAGCTTCAGGGCTTTGCTCAGTTCGGCTCCGATCTTGATAAGGATACTATGGCACGTCTTGAGCAGGGTAAGAGAATCGTTGAGGTTCTTAAGCAGGACAGAAACTCTCCTATCGACGTTGAGCTTCAGGTGGCTATCATCTACGCGGTCGTAAACAATATGCTTGCGGACGTTCCCACCGAAAAGATCAAGGAATTCGAGACCGAGCTCTTCGAGTATTTAAGAGCGACCAAGGAAGCTCTTCTCTCCTCCATCAAGACCACAGGACAGCTTTCCGCTGACACTGAGGCAGAGCTTAAGGCAGCGATCGAATACTGCAAAGAAAAGTTTATCTAAGCTTTTTTGAAAACAAAGGTTTACTTTTCAGTGATTTTTATACAAGAAACTAACGAAGGAGGAGCGGATCGGTGGCAGGCGCATCAATCAACGATATAAAATCCAGAATAAAAAGCGTCGAAGGTACGATGCAGATAACCAAGGCCATGGAGCTCGTCGCTACCTCAAAGCTGCGTCACGCAAAGCTTAAGGCGGAGAGCGCAAAGCCTTATATGAAAAGTCTCGAGGATGCAATTTCAAAGATTGCATCGTTCGATACAAGCTCCGAATCTGTATATTCCAGAAAAACAGACGGAAGAACGCTCTATATAGTTATCGCGGGTGACCGCGGACTTGCGGGCGGATATAACAGCAACGTAATGAAGCTCGCCGCATCAAACGCGGCGGATAAGGACGCCGTCTTTCTTCCTATAGGAAAGAAGGCGCGCGAGTACGTTATGCATCGCGAGGGGGAAATATTTATTGACGAGCTCTTACCCGTGTCGGATTTCGGCGTTGGAAAATGCTTGAGTCTGGCAAAGGATATATGCCGCGCCTTCGCCTCCGGCGAATTTTCTGCGGTAAAGCTCGTTTATACCAAATTCATATCTATGCTTACTCAGTCACCCGCCGTCGTAAACGTTCTCCCTCTTGAAAAGAGCGAGGGCGTAGATTCGACAGAGCCTATTTACGAGGGCGAGCTCGATGAAATAATCGAGGCTATCGTCCCCGAATACGTTGGCGGAATCTTACACGCCGCAATATGCGAGGCTGCTGCAGCCGAATGTGCGGCTCGCCGCTGCGCCATGAACTCGGCAAA
>JBGVKA010000039.1:0-3129 GCA_045129715.1 Eubacteriales bacterium
TCCCGATATCAAAAATGCAAATACGCCGACCAACGCAACGAACGACGTTGAAAGGGCGTTAAAATAAAGCGCGGCATCCTCGACTGTCATTAAGTTCTCTGCCGTTCCGTCCCCTGCGGTAACCGTGAATTCCGAGAAAAGCTTCACGAATTCCTGCTTAAGAGTGTAAAAGGCATCAACGTAGTACGCCTTTACCGCATCCGCTGAGAAGCTCTCGACTGCCAATGCACCGCTGATATAAAGCGAGAGGAAAACGAATAGGGATACCGTCAAGGTCATATAGATAGCGGTCTCCGCCTTCGTGAGTGCTTTTTTATAGCAGACTGCTATAATTATGCCGAGTATGACGGCTTCTGCCGTGATCACTGCGGAAGGTCCCATAAGGATCACCGATACTGCTATCGAGAGTACGGGCACGCTGTAAGATAAAAATCTTTCGTTCGGTTTTTCGAATAAAAATAAGATTGCCAAAAATGAAGATGCCAACGGAAGAAAAAGCTCTCCCAAAAAGCTTACGGCAACTCCAAAAACAAATGACAAAACCGAAATTAACGTTATTACCCTGAGGTAACTGTACGTGTCTTTCAATTCACTGATCATCAAATGCTCCAAAAAATATTTATAATTATACTTGTATAGTATATCACAAGCGGTGCGAAAAGTAAATACGGAACGTATATTTTCTTACAAAATATTTAAAATTTATTTATATTTTAATGAGTTTTTGGCACAAAGTTCATTTTTTTTAGCCGAGTTATTGAAAAAACTCAATGAATGTTGTAAAATAGTATGTATAATGCTATGAGGAGGTGCCGATATGGAGTTTTTACATATGCCGATAGATAAGCTTAAGGGCGTTGGCTCTGCCAGAAGCAAGCAGCTTGCTAAGCTTAATATTCATACCGTAAAGGATCTCGTGTATTTCTTTCCCCGTGCTTATGAAAAAAGAGGAGATATAAGACTTATATCAGAGGCATCACCCGACACAACGTGTTCGTTTCTCCTGACCGTCGGAACGGCGGTAAGAAGCGCGCGGATAAAGAACAATATGACGATATCAAAGTTCCGTGCCTTTGACGATAGCGGAGCTATTGAGATCGTATTCTTTAATTTCCCGTACGTCAAGGATGTTTTTACGGTAGGAGCAACGTTCAGATTTTACGGAAAGCTTTCCTATTCCAAAAATCAGATACAGATGATCGGTCCTAAGTACGAGCCTTATATCGAAGGTAAGCCGCTTCAGGACTTTGTTCCCGTATATCCGCTCACCGAGGGACTTTCGTCCAAGGTGATCGATAAGCTTATGTCGTCGGTGATCGACGAAGCAATAACCAAAATTGCCGATCCGTTGCCCGATAAAATAAGACTCTCAAACGAGCTTCCCGCCTTGTCGTACGCGATAAGAAATGCGCATTCGCCCGAAAATGAAAACGCCTTATCTCTGTCGCTTAAAAGACTTGCTTTCGACGAGATGCTTACGTTCGGGCTTGGAATATCGTTAAGCACGAGAGGGAAAAAAAACTCGTTGGGAATTCCTTTCTCACCCTGCTCCTTAGAGCCTGTTTTGAAGCTCCTTCCCTACGAGCTTACGTCGGATCAGAAAAAAGCGGTAAACGACGTATATCGCGATACGGTTTCGCGCGATGGAGGTCCTGTCTCACAGATGACGAGGATACTCGTCGGAGACGTTGGCTCGGGCAAGACGGTTTGCGCCATTTTAGCAATGTATATAGCGGTAAGATCGGGATATCAGGTTGCACTTATGGTTCCGACCGAGATACTTGCTCGCCAGCACTACGCTGAGGTAAATGAGCTTTTCGGAAAGCTTGGAATCTCAGTTGAGCTATTGCTCGGAAGCACGTCACAAAAGGAAAAAAAGCGAATATACGGCGGGCTTGAGAGCGGTGAGTGCTCCGTAGTTATAGGTACGCACGCTCTTATCTCGGATAAGGTTGAATTCAACTCGCTCGGTCTCGTTATAACCGACGAACAGCACAGATTTGGAGTTATGCAACGCTCAAAGCTCAAGGACAAGTCTCTTAACGCACATATGCTCGTTATGAGTGCGACTCCGATACCGAGAACGCTTGCACTGACTCTTTACGGAGATCTTGATATTTCAAGGATCGTAGAAATGCCTAAGGGACGAATGCGAGTTGATACGTTCGTCGTCGACGAGGCTTATCGCACGAGACTCAACGATTTCATCAAAAAGCAAGTGCTACTCGGTGGACAGTGCTACGTCGTGTGCCCTGCTATCGAGTCAAAGGATGAAGAAAGTGAAAATTCCTTCGTTCCCGATTCGCTTACCTCGTTAGCCCCCTCGGCATCGCCCGAATTGAAAAACGCGGTGGAATACGCAGAGGATCTCGGGCGCGCTCTTCCGGACTTGAGAATAGCATGCTTACACGGAAAAATGAAGGCTGATGAGAAGGACTCAATTATGAACGAGTTTTCTCTCGGAAATATAGACGTCCTTGTTTCTACCACGGTCATAGAGGTTGGAATCAACGTTCCAAACGCCACTCTTATGATCGTAGAGAACGCAGAAAGATTCGGTCTTTCTCAGCTTCACCAGCTCAGAGGACGTGTCGGAAGAGGCAAGAAAAAGTCGTATTGCGTTCTGGTATCCGATATGAAAACGGAAAAGGCTCTTGCAAGACTTGGCATAATGAAGAGCACGTACGACGGATATGAAATCGCAGACAAGGATTTGATGCTCAGAGGTCCCGGAGATTTCTTTTCTTCGAATTCGAATGATAATTTTAGGCAGAGTGGTGGGTTTGAGTTTAAATTTGCAAAGCTCTGCAATGATAACGAGCTTTTCGCGGCGGCGTTTGCAACCGCAAAATCTATCATTGAGCGCGATCCTGAGCTTGAATTTGAGGAGCATCTCGGACTCAAGACGGCTCTTGGTGAGATCATAAACAACAACAATAATAACATATCTTAGAAAGGTATAAAAATGGCTAATCAACCATTGGCAGACAAGCTGCGCCCGACGTCGTTTGACGAGATCGTGGGACAGACGCATCTTGTCGGTGAAAACGGAATCCTCAGAAAAATCGCTCAGAGTGGCAGAATTCCGAATATGATATTTTACGGTCCTCCCGGCACGGGAAAGACTAC
>JBGVKA010000040.1:0-9181 GCA_045129715.1 Eubacteriales bacterium
ACTTATCGAATATCTCCTTTTGTTCCTCGGTGAAGGTTTTCTCCAAGTCCTCGTGATGCCTTGCCATATAGCCGAGCAGTTCTTTCATCTCTTTCGAGTTCGTTCTGCTGTCCTCTTGGGGTATTATGTTTCCGTGCCACAGTTCTTTTATTACGTTCATTTTTATTACCTCCGGTAGCACAACACAATATCACATAAAACTTGAAAAGTCCAGACAATTTTGGAAAAGAAAACAGGCTTTTTCAAAATGATCTCTTCTTTGTCTTAGGCGGTGTAATTTTTGGTCATTGGAAAGAGAAAAACGGTGAGCATTTCTGCCCACCGTGTAGTGTTAGTTTTGAATAGCAAGTTTGTATCTCGCAAGGACATATTCCTTGATTTCTTTTGCTTTTACCTTCATATTTATTTTCTGGATAACCATATCGATTATTTCTTCGGTAACGGTAGGGATATATTCCTTGTATTCGGGATAAGCATCCATAACGTCGCGGAAGAGTGATATCAAAAGGTCGTTTGCGTTCGGTTTTGCCGGGTAACCGCGAGAAATAAGAGCCATATTATTATCGTAGTTCGGTGCAAGTCCGAGAAGCTTTCCGTTTTTTACATCGCGCATAAGACCGAAGTTATTAGTGTGTCTATCGGGGTTGGCGCAAATCGTATCCATAAATATGAGCTTTATATAATCGGGTATTGCTTCGGGGCATAACTCTTCAAGTGCTTCGATAACGTCAAGGTAGTCCTCATTATCTCCCATAAATGCTGATGCAGGCTCGAAGTTCACTGAACCTTGCGAGGTGAAGTCGAGACTTTTAATACAGCCTGTACCTTTTTCGTATCTCGCCATATTCATTCCGAGTACCGTTCCAAGCTCGTAAACGAAGAGCTCGGAGAACATTTCGGGGAGAGATGCTTTTTTGTGCATCCACCATTTGCCGTCCTTGAGCTTCCAGCATTTTTCAAAGCTACCTACGTTCGTAAGCTCCGGACTCTTCGTGTGTCCTCTGGAAGCTGCTTTATTGAAGCTATCGTAATTTCCTTTGAGGGCAAGGCTGGCGAAGTAGTCGTTATCGAATTTAACGTCAGCATATGTGAGTGACGAGCCTATCGGTCTAATCCAATAGTTATCGGTAATGGTCGCCGCATTTACGTGAATAACGGTAGAGATATCATCCTTGTTTTCAAGGCGAAGCGCCTTTTTCAAGAGTCTTGAGTTAGCTCTGTGACTGTCTATTGCTCTAGTTTCAAGCCAAGAGTCTGCATCCTTGTATTTTTTTAAGTATAACGGGAGAAGAGCATCGTTGTTAACGGTAAGATTTTTATCATTCCAGGTTGCCACAAGTGTATCGCCTGAAAGTATTTCATATGAGTCCTTTGTTGGCGCATTGTTATTTACTACGGGTGCATCGGGAATAAACTCCATTATATCGTCAAGCTTACAATCGAGAACTGAGCATATTTTGCCAAGCACATCAACGTTAACGTTTTCTCCTCGACTCATTTTGCTAATTGTTGTAGGATTTATTCCGGCAAGTGAGGCAAGCTCCTTCTTTTTCATATCCTTATCAATGAGGAGCTTCCAAAGTTTTTTATAGGTAACCGCCATATTTACCTCCTAAAATGCTTTTTTATCATTTTATCACAAAAACAGCCGCTTGTCAACTAATAAATTTTGCGTTCGCCAAATTATTTTGCAAATTAAACAATTTTACGCATAGTTAGTATCACTATAGTGATATAAGAATAGGCTGAGCTTTTGCCCAGCCTATCGTATTATGAGAAGTATTCGTTAAGCAACTCTTGGTGTTTTTTGCTCTTCTTTGCGATTTTAAATCCGTAATCGGAGAGGAATGTTATCAGCCATTCCTTTGCGATTATTTCCTCGCCTTGAGCCTTTACGCATTTTAGGTTTCCTCGGTTTAGCCACCGTCTTACCGAGTCGTGCTCGTATCCGAGTAGCTTTTCTATATCCTTCGGTATTAGTGTTTCTTTTCTATGACACCACCGTTTTGTCAGCCATTCAGAGAAGTCTTCCCGAAGTTCATTCGGGTATCGTATTTCCGAGGTGCTTTTCTTCGCTGAGAATATGGGAGGAATAAAGTATAAATTTGGATTTTCGCTGACTGTATTCACATAGTGAATAACATCGGTGATTTCTATCGTGTATCGCCTGGTCTTCTTCTCGGTATCCTTGCAGGGTATTACTCCGTTCTGGAGCATCCAAGCACACTTGCGTTTGCTGATTCCGAGTATGATTCTGAGTTGCTCGGAGTTTATCGTTTTGGGATAGGCAGATACGATTTCGTTAACCGTCATTTTTCTCACCTCCGACTCTGAAGCGTTTGCCGTCTGTATCGTCGGCATGCAGTAGGAGGTAATCTATTAGGTCGAGCTTTGATATGAGGTGAGCGCCTCGCATAACGAAGCTTCTCAGCTCGCCCGATTTGAGCAGTGCGTATATTGTATTTTTACTTTTCTTAGTCCATCTCGCTGCTTGTATAGGTGATAGAATATCGGGGCATCCGCGAAGTAGCCATTCAAGGTCTTGTCTTCTCGTCTCTGTATTATTCATTTTCTTTCTCCGTAATCTTTTTTGCCGACGGTTACCGAGAAGTTGACAATTTTGAGATTTAGTGATATAATTATTTTGCTAAACTTTACGGATTTTCTGACAGTTTTCTATCATTTTTCTTGAAAATAGTCGGAATTTTCGCTATTATATGCTGGGATTTGCTATCAAATAGTGACGACGGGGGACGAATAGGGACTTAACGGTTAATTACTCGAAATCAGTTTGTGGATAACACCACACGAGGGTTCGAATCCCTCCCTCTGCGCCAAATAAAGAAGGACACTCCTCGTGGGTGTCCTTCTTTATTTGGTACATCGGGAGGGGACGAACCTCTTCCGCTCCTGCGGTAAGAGGTTCGCATACCGCAGGCACAGAGCAAAAAAGAGGCACAACGCATTCGCGGTATCTGCGTCGCGAGGAGAACACGGCTACAAATAAAAAAAAAGCGGAACGATTTCTGCCAATTCACCACGAGCAGCAGACCCCTCCCACCCAAGTCGAACATCGTTCGACTTGTTTTTTTTTCTCACATCGGGAGGGAACGAATCCCTCGTTCGCAAAGCGGAACGAGGGATTCGCATACCGCAGGCACAAACTATATGACGAGAAACTAAGCACCCGCGGTATCTGCGTCGCGAGGAGAACAAAGCGTTCTTACGATCTGAAGCGGAACGTTTTTTACAAATATTCCCCGAGCAGCATACCCCTCCCACCCCAAGTCGAACATCGTTCGGCTTGGGTTTCTTTTCTCACATCGGGAGGGAACAAATCCCTCGTTCGCAAAGCGGAACGAGGGATTCGCATACCGCAGGCACAAAGTATATCACGAGAAACTAAGCACCCGCGGTATCTGCGTCGCGAGGAGCACAAAGCCCTCAAAATATAAAAAGGCAAATAAAGTCTGTTTTTTTCTTAAATTTGAACCTTGATAAACAATTAAAGATATGTTATACTTTTAAAAAACACTATCGGAGGTAGCTATGCTTTACGATAAATGGAATAAAAAAGAGTTCTCGCAGGAGCTTTTCAAGAATCCTACGAGCGAGTTCAGAGGTGCACCCTTCTGGGCTTGGAACAGTGCGCTCGATTGCGAGGTACTCAAGGAGCAGGTCGATCTTTTCGGCGAGATGGGATTCGGCGGCTTCCATATGCACGTAAGACAAGGACTTGAAACCGAATATCTTGGCAAGGATTTCTTCAAGGCGGTTCGCACCTGCGTTGACAGAGCAGAGGAGAACGGAATGCTCGCGTGGCTTTACGACGAGGACAGATGGCCCTCCGGTGCCGCGGGCGGATTTGCAACCAAAAAGATAAAAAACAGAGTCAAGGCCCTTTCCATAACGTATACTAAACGAGGAAATTCCGTGAAGGATTGGCACGATGCCATAGAAACAGGTGCGCCCGTATTCGTTGCGGCGTTCTCGCTTTCCGTTAACGAGAACGGAGTCCTGACCTCTTATAAGCGCGTCAGCGAGGAAGAGGAATGCGACGGTAAGGTGTATTTCTACTGCGTTACCGCAAGGGGAGGAGAGCCGAGATACAATTATCAGTCGTACGTTGACGGATTTTCCAAGGAGGCTATAGACGATTTCAAGGAGATAACCTACGAGGCGTTCAAGCGCGAAATCGGAGATAAATTCGGAGGCGTAGTGCCTGCTATTTTCACAGACGAGCCTCAGTTCAACGCTTGCAATAACCTCAAGAGCGGTCACGATAAAAAGGGCGCAAACACCGCTTGGACTTGGGATTTCCCCGATACCTTCAAGGCGGCATACGGCTTTGATATAGTTGAAAGATTGCCCGAGGTCTTCTTCAAGTGTGAGGACGAGACCGACCGTTCAGCGCGTTATTTCTATTATAGACACATATCCGAGCGATTCTCCGAGGCGTTTATGGATAACCTCGGTGATTGGTGCGGAAAAAATAATATAATGCTCACAGGTCATATGATGTGTGAGGACGATCTCATCAACGAGATGAAATGGTCGTTCGATCCGATGAGAAGCTATAAGAATATGCAGCTTCCCGGTATCGACGTGCTTCGCGACAGAAGACTTTTCACCACCGCCAAGCAGTGCGAGTCGGTCGTGAGACAGATGGGCAGAGTCGGAATGATGTCCGAGCTTTACGGAGTGACCGGCTGGGACTTTGATTTCCGCGGACATAAGCTTCAGGGCGATTGGCAGGCATGCCTCGGCGTTACCGTAAGAGTTCCTCATCTTGCGTGGCAGACTATGAAGGGCGAGGGAAAAAGGGATTATCCCGCGTGTATCTACTACCAGTCTCCTTGGTACAAGGAATATAAGATCGTTGAGGATCATTTTGCAAGAGTAAATACCGCCCTTACCAGAGGTAGGGCAGTGTCGCACGTTGCAGTGCTCCATCCTATAGAAAGCTTTGCTCTTTACTACGCATCCGAGGCTGAAACCTCGATGGAGTGCGAGGAGCTTAACGCTCAGTTCGTCGAGACGTGCAATTGGCTTCTCCGCGGATCCGTAAACTTCGATTACGTTGCCGAGTCCTTACTTGAGGAGCTTTGCAAGGCTCCCACGTGTCCCTTGACCGTCGGAGAGATGCAGTACGACGTCATCGTTCTCGATAACTGTGAGAACTTAAGACCTTATACTATCAATGCGCTCAGAAAATTTGCCGAGGACGGCGGTAAGCTTATAATTTCGGGAAGACGCCCCTCTATGAGCCTTGCTAAGCCCTCTTCGGATGCGGAGGAGCTCGTTAAGCTTGCCAAAAACGTAATTCCGCACACTAAATACGACCTTTACCGTGCACTTGAAACCGAAAGAGACGTAACCGTAAGACACAGAGGCGGAGCTCTTACTCAGAGCGTTCTTTACACGAGAAAGCGCGATACCGATTGCGATTGGCTCTTCTTGTGTCAGGCAGATAAGCCGGAGCTTTTGCACGTTCCCTCTAAAACCGAGCTTGATATTACCGTTTCGGGACTTTATTCAGCAGAGCTTTACGATACGGTGACTGCCGACATCCACCCGATAACGTACGTAGCAAAGGACGGAAAAACGAAAATATCAGCAGATATCTACGATTGCGACAGCCTGCTTATACGCCTTACACCTCTCGCACAGGAGAGCTCCTACACACCGCAGAGGGGAGAGGAACTGATGCGCGTTGCAATACCGACCTCACACGTTACGGATTACCGCCTTTCCGAGCCCAACGTTCTGCTTCTTGATATGGCAGAGTGGAGTCTTGACGGCGGTGAATTGAATCCGACCGAGGAGATACTCCGTATTGACGAGGCGGTAAGGACCAAGCTTGGACTCACTCTTAAGGGCGCAAAGGCAGTACAGCCCTGGGCAGTCGCAGGAGCACCCGAAAAGAACGAGATATATCTTCGCTTTAAGTTTAATTCCGAGATCGATTACAAAGGAGCCGAGCTCGCGCTTGAAAATCTTGAAAGATCCCGCGTTAAGCTTAACGGAATTACGGTTGATACCGCACCCGTGGGAAGCTACGTAGACAGGGAAATACATAAATGCGCTCTTCCCGACGTGAAAAAGGGTGAAAACGTCCTTGAAATTTCTATGCCCTTCGGCATAAGAACGGACGTTGAAAATTGCTTCATTCTCGGTGATTTCGGCGTTAGCTACAAGGGCCGTGAGGCGTATATCACGACTCGCCCCGAAAGGCTCGTGTACGGTGACGTGACTCGTCAGGGCATGGCGTTTTACGGTGCAAACGTTATATACGATACCGAGCTCACTCTTGATGAGGATTCCCGTGTAGAGCTTGAGGTCTCCTACTACAAGGGCGCGCTCGTAAGAGTTGATATAGACGGCAAGACTCTCGGTTATATATGGAAGGCACCCTTCAGAATAGCTACCGATACGCTTAAAAAAGGAGAACATAAGGTAAGCTATACGCTCTTTGGAAACAGATACAATACCTTCTCGGCACTTCACAATCTTTTACTTGAAAAGCCGGATTCGTATATAGGACCTATATTCTGGAGAAGCCGTAATTTTGAGTGGTCGTACGAGTATAACACAAGGCCTATGGGAATTTTAAAAACTCCCGTAGTATATAAGCTCAAGACGAAAAACGATGAAAATGTAAACCAAAGCTCTCAAATATACGTAAAAAATCTATATTAAGAGGGATTCAAAATGTTTGTTATATACGCACACAGAGGTGCAAGTGAATATTATCCCGAAAACACGATGAGCTCCTTCAGTGCGGGAGTTGAGACGGGTGCAAACGGTATAGAGACGGACGTTCAGATATCTAAGGACGGAGTTCTTATGATCTTCCACGACGATACCATGAAGGCTAAAACGGGCTTTTGGGGGACGGTAGCAGATCATACCTACGCGGAGCTTAGTGAGGCGAGAGTAAAGAACGAGGCTTATTCAAGAGAGGATCGCCTCGTTACCTTCGAGGAGTTCCTCAAGAGCTTCGCCTCACTTGATCTCACTTTTGCAATAGAGCTTAAGGTGAGGGGTATTGCCGAGCCGGTTATAAGGATGCTTAAAAGGTACGGAGCTTATGAAAAGAGCGTTATAACCTCTTTTGATTACGAGGCTCTCGTTGAGGCGAGAAAATACGACTCGGAGGTGAAAATAGGCTGGCTTTACGTTCATCACACGAAGGAAACTGTCGAAAAGCTTCGCGCTATCGGTGCAACGCAGGGATGCCCTAAGGCGTGTGAAATAAAGCCGGAGCATCTTCGCGAGCTTTACGCTAACGGATTTGAATGCAGAGCGTGGGGAATATCCGATGAGACGGTAATGAAGGCGGCGGTCGATATGGGCGTCAACGCAGGTATGACGGTCAATTTCCCGGATAAGCTCGTCGAGTATATGAGAGCGGGAAAGTCGGAATAGCTCCCACGTATCAGCAGTAATATTACGCTTGCTTGAAAGGGCGGAAGCACGTTTGAGGCTTTCCCCCTTTTCGCTTTTATAAAAATGGGACGAGCGATGTTTTTCGGATAAGTGGACACCCGACGCTGTAAAGAAAATAAAAAAGCGCAAAAATATTTTTCAAAGCATTGAAATATTTATAAATGTATGGTACAATATTAAAACAAAATATTTATGCACCGTGAATGCTATGGCTCATTTGCCAATGAGCGCCGATGCATAGGAGGTAAAAATGGAAAAGTTTTATTTAACCACAGCTATTGCTTACGCATCGCGTAAGCCCCACTTCGGCAATACCTACGAGATCATCATGGCAGATGCCTTCGCCAGATTCCAAAGACAGATGGGCAAGGACGTTTTTCTTTGCACCGGAACCGACGAGCACGGACAGAAGATCGAGGATATAGCCAAGGAGTCGGGAATTACTCCCAAGGAGTACGTTGACGGAGTCGCATCGGAGATCAAGGGTATCTGGGATGCTATGGATACGAGCTACGATTATTTCATCAGAACAACCGACGACTATCACGAAAAGGCTGTTGCAAAGATATTCAAGAAATTTTACGATAAGGGAGATATCTACCTCGGTCATTATGAGGGCTGGTACTGCACTCCCTGCGAGTCCTTCTTCACCAACACTCAGGCAGAGGGCGGAATTTGTCCCGATTGCGGACGTCCCGTAGCTAAGGCGCAGGAGGAGGCATACTTCTTCAAGATGTCCAAGTACGCGGACCGTCTTATGAAGCATATCGAGGATAACCCCGAGTTTATCGAGCCCGAGAGTCGCAAGAAGGAAATGGTAAACAATTTCCTCAAGGCAGGTCTTCAGGATCTCTGCGTTTCCAGAACCTCGTTCAGCTGGGGAATTCCCGTTGATTTCGATAAGAAGCACGTCGTTTACGTATGGCTTGACGCGCTTACCAACTATATAACCGCGCTCGGCTACGATCCCGACAAGAGCTTCGAGGAGCAGAGCGAGAAATTCAAGAAATATTGGCCTGCGGACGTTCATATTATAGGTAAGGATATTCTCAGATTCCACACTATTTATTGGCCCATATTCCTTATGGCTCTCGATCTTCCTCTTCCCAAAAAGGTATTCGGTCACCCTTGGTTCAATTCGGGCAACGATAAGATGTCCAAGTCAAAGGGCAACGTTATCTATGCGGACGAGCTTGCGGAGTATTTCTCGGTTGACGGAGTTCGTTACTACGCGCTTTCCGAGATGCCCTACAATGCCGACGGTACGATAACCTACGAGAACGTCGTAACCAGATATAATAACGATCTTGCAAATAACCTCGGAAACCTCGTCAGCCGTACCCACGCTATGACGAAGAAATATTTCGACGGTATCGTTCCCGCGCCCACCGAAGAGACCGAGCTTGATGCCGATCTTAAGAATACTATGATAAGCGCAGTAAATTCCGCTCGCGAGCTTATGGCGGCATATCACGTTTCCGATTCTCTCGACGCGCTCTTTACCGCTCTCAGACGCGCTAATAAGTATATAGACGAAACGACACCTTGGATCCTCGCGAAGAACGAGGAGGATAAGCCCCGTCTTGCAACCGTAATATACAACCTTCTTGAGACCGTAAGAATTGCGGCAGTGGTTCTTACGCCCTATATCCCCGCGACTGCGGAGAGGATATTCTCTCAGCTCGGTACCGATAAGAAGGATTATTCGACCGTTGCAAGCTTCGGCTCTCTT
>JBGVKA010000041.1:0-29626 GCA_045129715.1 Eubacteriales bacterium
CTCGCTTCGTACAACTACGACGCTTGGGGCAACACCTTTGCAACCTATTACTACGGAGCAGAAAGCTCCAAGGTCGCGGATAACCCCTTCACATACAGAGGATATTATTACGACAAGGAGACGGGGCTCTATTATGTATCCAGCCGCTATTACGATCCTGAGATCGGTCGGTTTATTAATGCAGATGCGGTTGATCTGCTTGGTGCAAATGGCGATTTTGCTAGTCTTAACCTATTTGCATACTGCGGTAACAATCCTGTATCACGTGCAGATAGTAGTGGATATTTATGGGCTAATATTCTTATTGGTGCTGTGGTAGGCGCTGTTGCGGGTATTGTTGGTCAAGTCATAAGCGATGTGATTACTAGTTTCTCGAACGGTGAATTAACAATCAGTAATTGGCAAACATATGCCGGCGCTGTTGTTGGCGGTGCTGCGGGTGGAATAGTTCTTGCAACAACGGGAAATATAAATGCGGCTAATGCGGCTAATGCGGTTGCTGGCACTGTTACAACATTAGTGGGACAATCCCTGGAAAAATTAACAATAAAAAATTACAATAAATCCTGGGCAGAAATAGGTATGAATGCTGCTGTAGATGGTACAGTCAGTTATGGCCTCGGAAAAACACCTGGAATTAAGGGCGCAACGGCTGGAAGAAACAGCTGGTCTGCTGTATACAAATCGGGATTAACCAAGTTGAGGAACGGAACTGCTGCCAGAATGAGCGCAAAAGTTGTTACCAAGGGTTTGGGATCAAGTATTGTTGGTGGATTTGCACTTGATGGATATTACGGTGTAAAGCAGCATGCATACGATAGAGTTAAAAGCTTGTTAAACTAAAAATTGGAAAGGTAAAATATATGAAACTGTTTGAAGTTCAGACGGACTTGACCTCCTATACATACCCTGTTGTAAAGATAATAATATGTTTGGCTGTAATTAGTCTTAGTCTTCTGCGAAACATGATTTTTCAGTTATCAAATACCTGGGTTAATGTAACGGTTACACTGTTATGTTTTGTGCTCACAATACCCAGTATCCTCTGTTTATATATTTCTGTTGGAGAAGTATTCCATACAAGTGCAAATCGAAATCGTAAGAATGCGAACTATCAATCCTCAGAGATAAAGCATCTGGCAATTGGAGAAATCATCAAAATGGTGTCTGAAAATGATATTGTTGAAATTGAGGTGTGTAAAGATAATAAAATAATCAAAATTGGGGCAAGTGCAGAATGTGAATATACGAGTTTTGTTTTCAAAGATAAACTGTTCTATCTTTCAAATTCAGAGTACGAGACAGTAGAGCTTTTTACGAAAGCATTACTTGAATTGTTTCCTGACGGAAGTATACCTGTTTTAAAGATTGACGGTTTGCCTTTTAGGTAATGCAGCATACCTGCAAGCATCGCCTTTTGGGGACAAACGGCAGTTTGTTGGGATAATCCCAAGTCCTTAAAGGTTTCAGAAATGTTCCTGACAAGTCTGTGTTTTGGTGACCAAACGCGATGCTTGCTGGTACACAACAGTTTCATTCGCTATTTTTAAAGATTTTGTGAACATTCGATTTTAAGGCTTGCTTTTTTGCTTCCAAGTGAGGAAACAGTTGGAGGGTATTTATCCTCTAACTGTTACTCTCACGAAGAAGGAGGCAATTATGCGTAAGGCGAAATCGATTGTTTGCGGAGCAAAGTTGGGAGACGTTATTAACTCAATAAATTTTTTATGGACTAATTTTGAGATTTAGATAAACGTAAGAACAGGAAAAACGTATCCCTCCGAGGCTTCGGTCTCGGAGGGATATTTATCTTCTGCAAGGCTCCAAAGGTTGCGAAAGAATAAATTCCGCGTTTGGCATTTGAGGTATTGTTCTCATAGACATTCGCGTTTTGTAAATATTTAAAATTACATTTTTCTTAATATTTGTAAAGTTTTGGTTACAAAATCATACGAATACGATTCGATTTTCAGGATATCATAAACTAAAAAAGGAGTTTATATAATGATCGAATCGGATACTATAAAGCTGCTTCGCGAATGCGACGCGGGTATAAAAATGGGAATATCGTCTATCGACGACGTCTTATCAAAGGTTAAAAGCAAAAACTTATATTCCATGCTCAACGAGTGCAAAAGGGAGCACCAGGGACTTGAGCGCGAAACGACAAGGCTCTTGCACAGATACAACGACGACGGTAAAAAGCCCAACCCCGTTGCAAAGAGTATGTCTAAAATGAAAACCGCTATGATGCTCGCTATGAAGAGATCTGACGCCACCGTCTCCGATCTTATGACCGACGGATGCAATATGGGTGTTAAATCCTTATCGCGCTATCTTAACAAGTACGAGGCTGCTGACGAGAGCTCGAAGGATATTGCAAAACGGCTTATATCGTCAGAAGAAAATCTCGCGGTTAAAATGCGCGGATTTTTGTAATTTTTCGTCACGGGGCGGTATATCGGCTTCGTTTTTTATCGATAGGCAAGTCGGTGCTTTAAAAACGAGCACAGCCGCGAAAAGACATGTTGCCTTTTCGACATGCTATAATCATTATAACGACAATCGGAAGTCGAAATCCAAAGTATTTCGACGGCAAATCAAAGATTTGCAAGCAAATTTCAATAAGAAATTTGCCGATTTCTGTTGCAATGATTTAGTTACAAAAATCTCGATAAGATTTTTGGGGCTAAATCATTATAACCGTTTTATATTTTTTCGTTTTCTTTTTTATTGATTTTTCATTTTCTTTATGCTATACTCTACTTGTAAACCAAACCGAGCGCCGCCCTGTTTGAGGGGCGGCGCTTAATTTTACGGAGTGCATTATGAACGATCTCAAAAAAACACCGAAAAACGTTTTCATTTTAGGAGACAGCTATTCCACCTTTGAGGGCTACGTTCCAAAGGGTAACGCGATATATTATACTAACGCAGGCCGTGCCGATAACGATATAACGAGCGTCAGTGAGACATGGTGGCATCTTCTTTCCGAGGAGCTTGGGCTTAATATAGTACGCAACGAGAGCTGGTCGGGCTCCACCGTTTGCTATACGAGATACAACGGTGAGGATTGCTCTCGCACGTCCTCGTTCATTTTCAGGCTCAACCGACTTTACGAGCAGGGCTTCTTCACCGAGAACGAGATAGACACGGTACTTATCTTCGGCGGCACTAACGACTCCTGGGCAAACTCGCCCCTCGGCACCGAAACCTTTACGGACTACTCTCACGAAAATCTCTTTAACGTTCTTCCCGCGCTCTCCTGCATCATAAAAAGAGCGAAGGAGATCTTGCCCGAGGCAAATATCGTCTTTATCGTTAACGACTCGTTAAAGCCCGAAATAACGACGGCAGTCATCAACGCCTCCGAGCATTATGGCACCTCCTACCTTTTGATAGAAGCCGTTGACAAGAGCAAGGGACACCCCACCGTCAAGGGTATGGCCGAGATCAAGGATCAGGTTTCGGCATTTATCTCCGAGCACACCGAAAGATAAAGCTCGTCTTAAACTCAACACGGCAGAGGATGAATATGAAAAAGCCATACGAAAAATATAAAAAATGGCTCGATAAAAACACCGAGAGCCTTAAGGGAAAGACGGTTGCCATTACGGGAAGCACGGGAGGACTCGGCAGAGAGCTTTCAAGATATCTCTTATATCTTGGAGCCGAGCTTATTTTAGTCGACAGAAATCCCGCGCGCTCGCTTGCCTTCAGATCCGAGCTTGAGGCGGAATTTCAAGGCTCGTCCATAAAGTGCATTACCGCCGATCTCTCTGATTTCAGCTCGGTCAAGGCGGCGGCAGCGGAGCTCGAAGCTCTTAAGCCCGATCACCTCATACATAACGCAGGTGCCTACAGTATACCGCGAAAGGTTTGCGACACCGGATACGACAACGTTTTCCAGATAAACTTTCTCTCCCCCTATTACCTCACGCGCACCCTTATGGGCGGTATCAGGGAGCGAGGCGGTAAGATCGTCATCGTCGGCAGTATAGCGCACAATTATTCACGGACCGATAAGAACGACATCGATTTCAAGACTCGCAAAAAGGCTTCTCTCGTATACGGAAACGCTAAACGCTTCATCTCGTATTCCGCGCTCAAGCTCACCGAAGAGAAGACGGCACCCGATATCTCCGTCACTCACCCCGGCATCTCCTTTACGGGAATAACCTCGCATTATCCGAAGCTGATATTCGCACTTATAAAGCATCCTATGAAGGTCATATTTATGAGGCGCGAAAAGGCGGCACTCAGTATTCTGAAGGGCGTTTTCGACACGACTCGCGCTTATGAATGGATAGGTCCGCGCCTCTTTAACGTATGGGGACTCCCCACGAAGAAGAAGCTTAAAACGGCATCCCGTGACGAGATAGATTTTATTTATAACGAGGCGGAGAGGATATATTCGTCTCTCACACAAGAATAAGAATTTCATAATTTTTGTTTTTTATTTATAAAAGGTGTTGACTTTTTTTGTTCAAAGTGCTATATTATTTATTCGGTAGAATACGAATCTATTCTGCCATTAATATTTTATTGAAAGAAGGCATTTTAAAATGTTCAGCTCTTCGAGTATCCTTCTGTGTCTTTCGATAGCACTCCTCACGGGACTTATGCTTTCAAGAGTCGCAAAATTAGTTCAGCTCCCCGCAGTAACCGCGTATCTTATCGCAGGCGTTCTTATCGGTCCGTTCTGCATTGGCGCGTTAGGTATTGACGGAATAGGCGTGACCGAGCATATGGTAGAAAGTCTCGGTATCATCTCAGACGTTGCCCTCGGCTTCATAGCCTTCGCGATGGGTAACGAGTTCCGTATTTCTCAACTCAAAAAGATCGGTAAGCAGGCTACCTTGGTAGGTATCTTCCAGGCTATCTTCACCACCGCAGTGGTTGACGTTTTCCTCATCGGTCTTCACTTCCTTATGCCCGATAAATTCTCCATCTCCGCGGCAATCGTGCTCGGCGCGATAGCAACCGCAACCGCTCCTGCGGCAACGCTTATGGTCGTTCGTCAGTACAAGGCGAAGGGTAAGGTCACCGAAATGCTTCTTCCCGTCGTTGCTCTCGACGACGCGGTCGGTCTTATGGTCTTTGCGATTTCATTCGGAGTTGCAAGAGCACTCAGCACCGGCGGTGCAAGTATTGCTTCCATCATTCTCGAGCCCATCATCGAGATAGTTCTCTCACTCGCGCTCGGCTTCGTTATGGGACTTCTCTTCTCCTTCTGCGAGAGATTCTTCCACTCAAGATCAAAGCGTATGGCGGTTTCCGTAACCTTCGTTATGATGACCGTTGCTATCTCTACCACAGAGTTCCCTCCCGTATTCGGAATACATATTGCGTTCTCCTCTCTCCTCTCCTGCATGATGCTCGGAACCGTGTTCTGCAACATCTGTGATTTCTCCGAGGAGCTTATGGAAAGAGCAGACCGCTGGACCGCTCCCATACTCGTTCTCTTCTTCGTAATAAGCGGAGCAGAGCTCAAGCTTGACGTTCTCGGCGAGGCTGCGGTAGTCGTTATCGGTATCGTTTATATCATCTCACGTTCGCTCGGTAAATACTACGGCGCAAGAGTCAGCTGTCAGATGACTAAATGTGATCCGAGTATTATCAAATATCTCGGTATCACCCTTCTTCCCCAGGCGGGAGTTGCTCTCGGTATGGCAAACAATGCCGTTGCTCTCGGCACAGAGGGCACGATGATAAAGAGCATCACCCTCTTTGCAATTCTTATCTACGAGATCGTAGGTCCCTCGCTCACCAAGATGGCTCTTACCAAGGCAGGCGATATCAAGCCCGAAGGAAAGGTCAGCGCAAGAGACGAGGCGCGTATTGCCATCGAGCAAAACACCTCTATCAAGCATTAATTCAAAGAATCAAAAGACTAAAAAGAAGCTTTATTTTAAATTAGCTTTTTAGTATATAAAAAGAAGCCTCGGCGCGAGATAAGCTCTCAGCCTTAGGCTTCTTTTTTGTTTTTTCTCTTCTTTTTCAAAGTACTAAAATCGTATTTTTCTCGTTTTTAGTAATCTTTTATTTACATTTTATTGCTTTTCCGCACCGTTTTCATTCTCCCACTCGGTGAGTGCCTTCTCAACCACCGGCTTTATTGTTCGGGTGAATACCTCGTATCCCTTTGCCGTTTGGTGTGCTCCGTCGGTCGTGTATTCGGCATAGATCTCACCAATGGTTATATCGTAAAGAGGGGTGAATAGGTCCACGTAATCAAAGCCGTATTTGTCTGCCAAGATCTTTATTTTAACGTTGTTGAGAGTCGCGATCTCATTCTTTTCCGCTCCCCATTTCTGTCCCATCGCGGTGAGCGAGACGAGAATTATTTTCGTGTTGGGAAGGTTTTCTAAAATGCCCCTCAGAATATTCTCGTAGTTATCAAACATAGTTTTAAGGTTATTTCCGCCGATAAGCATTACCGCGACCTTAGGCTTGAGATCGTAAAGTGAGGTCTCTATCCTTCCCTCAACGTCAAAGGTGGTGTCTCCGCCTATACCTCTGTTTGAAACAAGGTATTCGGGGTAGTATTTTTCAAGATCGTATCCGTCTGTAAGACTGTCACCGATAAAGGCTACGTCAACCTCAAAGTCCGCGTATCTTTCGTTCTCCTCACGGTATTTTTCAAGCTTTGCCTCCCGGTATTCCTTAACGAGTCTTTCGTGCTCCGCCTTCTGTTTTTGTTCCGGAACGTAATATTTAAAAAGGTAGATTCCCGAGCCTATAAGCGCGAGCGCGAGTATTATCAAGATTGCTTTTTTCATTTTTTCTCCTATAAAGCAAGAAAACGAGTCTGTCTTTTAAGGCGGACCCGTTTTCCTTTTCATTTCAATATTTATCTTCCGCCAATTATTTTTGCGAATAATAATCGGTCAATTTTCCGTTTTCTATAAGAACCTCAACAACTATCGTTGAGGCACCGAATACCATACCGAAAATACCGAGTATAAGACCAACGATGGTTATTTTATCGAAATATTTGAGGTTCACTCTTGAAACTATAGCAAAGACTACCGCTCCTACGCCGACTATAAGTCCGCCCCAGCCGTAAAGCGAGCAGATAACCGAGATCGCACCGAGAATGGCAGATATCAGTGACCAAAGTATATACTTGGGCTTATCCTTGTCAAACACCTCGTAATAGCGGTCCTGAGCGTTATCGTCGGCTTCGTCCTCCGTCCTCTCGTGGTAATACGCTTCGGGCATCGGCGTTGTAAGTGAGGTTTCTTCATTTTGGGTATTTTCTTCGCTATCCCAAAATCCCTTGTTTTCCATTTTCATACCCCCTTATTTCTTCTTAACTAATATTATACATTCATTTTTTCTTTTTGTCAAGTTAGTTGAGAATAGTAAGAAATTATAACCTGAAGTAAAATAAGATCAAAATGAATATTTTTCTTTTCTTCGGGAAAAATTTTCTTGATAATGACGGTCGGATATCGGACTCTCATCTCCGACGGCAAAAAAATAACCGTTTTTGAAAGAGTCAACGATCATAACTTTATGGAGGAAAATATGCAACGTGCCGAAGATTACAAGAAATTAACCAAAGCTATGTCTCCGAGATCGAAGGTTCCGAAAAACTGTGCCAATGCGTTCTTTTTCGGTGGCGGCATTTGTCTTTTCGGAGAGCTTTTAGCCACTCTTTATATCTACCTTGGTATGAACGAAAAAAACGCTTATATTCTCGTCACCGTTACCCTGATCTTCTGTGCCGCACTTCTCACGGGGCTCGGTGTTTTCGATAAGATCGCGCGCCACGCGGGAGCAGGAACTCTCGTTCCCGTTACGGGATTTGCCAACGCTGTGGTATCCCCTGCGATCGATACGCGCTCCGAGGGCTTTATCCTTGGTGTAGGTGCAAAGATATTTACGGTCGCGGGTCCCGTAATACTTTTCGCGGTCTTATCCGGCACGCTTTACGGCGTTATCTACTACCTTGTAACTCTGTTTTTGTAAAAGGAGCACCGTCACGCTATGCAAAAAATAACCTATCTTGAAGATCCCGTTTATTTTGAATCGTACGCCGCGGTAGGCGGCTTTGAGGAAGGGCGCGGACCTCTTGGCGAGAACTTTGATCTCATAGACGATAAGGACCTTTTCGGTATGAAGACCTGGGAGCGTGCAGAGGGCGAAATGTCGCGCCTTGCACTCAATTTAGCACTCAAAAAGAAGGATCTTTCCCCAAACGATCTTAACGTTCTCGTTGCAGGCGATCTTCAAAACCAATGCGTTGCCTCGTCCGGCGGTCTTTTTACCTTCGGTGTTCCTTTTTTAGGACTTTACGGAGCCTGCTCCACCTGCACGGAATCTCTTCTCGTTCTCACCTCAATGCTTACCACCTCAAAAAATTACACGAGGGGCGCATCCGTTACCTCCTCGCACAACTGTGCGGCGGAAAGACAGTTCAGAACACCTATCGAATACGGCGGACAAAGAGCTCCCACGTCTCAGTGGACGGCAACCGCATCGGGAGCCTTCATTCTATCCAAAGCTCCGTCGCGCGCAAAAATAACCGCCTTTATGCCGGGAAAAATAATAGACGGCTACACCAAGGATCAAAGCAATATGGGAGCGGCTATGGCTCTTTCCGCCTTTGATTCCATTTCCAGATTTTTTGAGGAGAACGATCCCGACTCCTTCGACCTTATTCTCACGGGAGATCTCGGAAAGGTCGGTAGCTCCGTCCTTGAATCGCTTCTCTCGGATAACCTTACAAAATACGGCACCAAGCTCGCAGCCTTACACAAGGATGCAGGTCTTTTACTTTACGATCTCGGTGAGCGCGACGTCCACTCGGGCGCATCGGGATGCGGATGCTCTGCATCCGTTCTCTCAACCTACATTCTTCCAAGGGTTGAATCGGGAGAAATATCAAAAATGCTCCTTCTCTCAACGGGAGCTCTTATGAGCACGTCGAGCGTCAGCCAGGGAGACAACGTCTTAGGCGTTGCCCCTCTTATCCAAATAGAAAGCGAGGCAATATAGATCTATATGCCCGATATTCAAAGAATTCTTTTGTCATTTCTTTTAGGAGGTGCTATCTGCGTTATCGCACAGCTCCTTATCGACCTCACTCGCCTCACCCCTGCGCGCATTCTCGTTCTCTACGTCTCGTTTGGAGTGCTCCTCGGCGGAGTTGGACTTTACGAGCCGCTCTTCAATATTTTCGGTGCAGGCATCAGCGTACCTCTTTTAGGCTTCGGAGGAGCCGTGGCGCGCGGAGTTAAGGAGGCAATAGACGAAAGCGGTGCTATAGGTATTTTGACAGGTCCCTTTACCGCATCCGCGGCAGGCTGCTCGGCAGCCTTGGTCTTCGGCTACCTGACCGCACTGCTTTCAAAAGGCAAGCCAAAAAGAGCTTAGCTCGTTCTCCTTAGTGGAGAACGAGCTATGAATTGCAACGATGTTGCATGAATTGACACTGCGTGTCATGAATTGCAGTTGCCTGCATGAATTGCCCTTCGGGCATGATGCGTTAGCATCAATTCACGGAGCGAAGCGAGAATTCATGATGCGTCAGCATCATATGCCAAGCAGATAATCGGCACTGACGCCGAGAATTTTGCAAAGCACCTTTATTTCGTAATCTGCAACGAAGCGCGTTCCTATCTCTATTCTGCTTACACTGTCTCTTTCAATATTTATACCTTCGGTCTGCAGTCTTGCGGCAAGCTCCTGCTGAGAAAGTCCGAGCTTTTTTCTCGCTTCCTTTATTTTTTCTCCGCAAAGATTCTTCTTTCCGTTGTAATCGTATATTTTCATAAGCGTCCTCTTTTGTGTTAAAGTTAAGAATTTACTTGACTTTAACACATTTTTGATTTATAATTGTGTTAAAGATAAGAATTTTAAAAGTTATTTGTTTTTTGAGGAGCTTTTTATGGACAAAATAGGTTTTTTAAAATCATTCGATAATCTTGGGCGCATAGTTATTCCGAAAGAACTCAGAGAAAGGTATAAACTCGGTAAGGACGTTGAGATAGTTCCGCTCGAAGAGGGAGTTCTTATAAAAAATCCCGAATATATTTTAGTTAAAAAATCCGATTTTTCGGCTGATAAAAATCTTAACAAGCAAAGTAAAGCGTTTTTTGGGGTGAGTCCTGAGAAAACGCTTTTTTCTGTCTTTTTCCGCGTTTTTTCTTCAACTTTTTTGTAAACTTTTACTTGCATTTTCATTATATATATGTTATACTATATATAAATAGTTATATTATAGTGGAAAAGTATATTTTCCGCATTCATTTAAGAAGAAAGGAAGGAGATTTATGGACGAATTACAATGCATCGTAGAAGCGATGCTGCCCACGATAGAGGCTAATCTCAATGCCGCGCCCTCTATCTTCAAGCTTTGGTTCGGAGACTTCGTTTTGATGTCTCTTGACGAAAAGGAAGCAGTCTTCTCAACACCAACGGATCTTCGAAAAAGAATTCTCACCACGAAATATCTGCCTCTTATATCGAGCTCTCTTGCAGAGATAATCGGCTTTGAGGTTGAAATAAAGATAATTTCAAAGGAAGAGCTTCAGGCAAAGGCTACCGAATCCGATCATCTCGATTTCATTCCGACTAAGGAAGAGGCTCTCGAAAACGAGGACAGAGAAAAGAAAATAAAGACTCTCCTTGACGACTCCACGGCAAACGTTGAGGAAAAGAAAAACATTTTAGATGAATACACCTTTGATAGCTTTATTGAGGGTGCTTCAAATAAATTTGCAAAGGCGGCTTGCCTTGCCGTTGCAAATACCCCCGCAACCGACTTTAATCCCCTTTTCATTCACGGAAACTCGGGACTCGGTAAAACTCACCTTCTGTGCGCGGTAATCAACCATATGCGCGTGAAATACCCGAAGCTGAAGATAGTTTACAAAAAATGCGAGGACTTTATGAACGAGCTTATCTCCGCGATCTCCACCTATTCCACGCAGGAATTCAAGGAAAAGTACCGCGGTGCAGACGTTCTTCTTATAGACGATATTCAGTTTATCGCAGGTAAGGTATCGACTCAGGAGGAGTTCTTCCATACGTTCTCCTATCTGTACGAATCAAATAAGCAGATAATTCTCACCTCGGATAGACCTCCGCACGAGATCAAGCCTCTTGAGGACAGACTCCGCACGAGATTTGAGGGCGGACTTATTGCAGATATCCAGCCTCCGAGCGCAGAGCTGAGGTCGGCTATCATAAAGAAAAAATCCGACTCGATAGGTCTTACCATACCGAGTGATCTCGTAGAATATATGGCGAGCAGGCTTCACGAAAACATAAGACAGATCGAGGGCGTTATCAAGAAGCTCGGAGCTATAAACGCTATGACGGGCAGAGAGGTAACGAAGGAGGCTATCGACGAGGTCATTTCGGTCATTGATCCCGGAAACATTCCCGTTGATATCCTTATCGATAAGATAATATCCACGGTTGCCAAGTATTACGGCGTTTCGGTAGACGAAATGAAATCCAAGAAGAAGACCGATGCCGTTGCAAACGCAAGACACATCGCAATATACATAATCAGAAAGCTCACCGACAAGTCCTTTAAGGAAATAGGCGGTATCTTCGGTCGCGATCACACGACGGTTATGGCGTCCTGCGACAGAGTCAATACGAACATAAAAACGATGATAAAAACCGACAGCGACATCAAAAAGATAATAAAAGAGATAAAGGGAAACTGAAAATTCCCGTCTTTTCCACCTTTTGAGGTTGAAATGTGGAAAAAATCGCGTTGAAAAGCGGTTGATTTCCTACGGATATTCGGTGGATTTGACCGTATAAATCCTTCAACCGCGAAAATGGTGATAAAAAGTGGAGAAAAAGTAATCGAGATCCCTTGATTTTATTGACTTTTTCGAGTTTTCCACACAATCCACCGCCCCTACAACAACTACTCCTACCAACAATAGATAAATATGTTTTTTCGGAGCGCGAAGGTCCGATAGGAGTGCCACACAAACTTTTTTTTGAAAAGGAACTAAAAATGAAATTTACAGTTTTGAAATCAACGCTTATGGATAAGCTCACTCCCGCAATGGGAACGGTTTCGAATAAAAATACGATAACCTCTATAGAGGGCGTGCTTATCGAAACCCTCGACGACGGAAACGTAAGACTTTCTACCTACGATATGAGTAAGGGAATCAGAGCGGTTTTCACTCCCATCGAGATCGAGAGAGAGGGTAAATTCATAATCAACGCTCAGCGTCTTTACCAGACCGTTAAGGTCCTTCCCGCGCAGGAGATAACCATCGATATCAACGATAAGCTCGGTTGTACCATTTCAGCAGGCAAGGCTTCCTTCTCTATGTTCGCTATGAACAGTGAGGAGTTCCCCGTTCTTCCCGAGCTCACCACCGATCAGGGCTTTGAGATCGAGGGCGGTGTGCTTCGCAAAATGATCACTAAGGTTGCTCACTCCATTGCAGAGCAGGATATCCGTCCTATGCTCAGAGGAGCTTTCTTCTCCTTCAATGAAAATAAGCTTGAGGTCGTTTCCTGCGACAGCTACACGCTTTCCAAGTGCGAGATCGTATGCGATATCGATTACTTCGGAAATTCCGACCACAAGCACTCTCTTATCATTCCCGGCCACGCGCTTTCCGAGATGAACAAGATCCTCGGAGACACCGACGAGAAGGTAGGCGTTTACCTCACTAAAAAGCACGCGGTCATAGATGCTGGTGACATAGTATTCTTCACGAGAACCATCGACTCCGAGTACATTGATTACAACAGAATTATCCCTAAGGATAACGATATCTTCGTTAAGGTAGACCGTGAGAACCTTCTTGAAGGTCTTGAAAGAGCAAATATTATCGCAGAGGAGAAGATTCAGAACAGCGGTAAGAGCTACGTTAAGATCAAGGCTGAGGAGCAGTTCATCACCCTCACCTCCTCCTCCGTAAACGGAAAGGTATACGACGAGATCGATTGCATCCACGACGGCTCCGATATCGAGATCGGCTTCAACTGCCGTTACCTCATCAACAGCGTTAAGGTTGCAGAGGGCGAGAAGGTGCTTCTTTCCATGAAGTCTCCCACTCAGGCTATAACCATCGAGCCTCTTGAAAAGGATGAAAAGTTCAATTACTTCTATATGATCCTTCCCGTAAGAATGAGTGAAAAATGATAATAAAAAGCTTCAGAGCGCATAATTTCAGAAATATTGAAAAATGCTCTCTTGAATTTGATAAAAGCGTTAATCTCCTTTTGGGAGAAAACGCGCAGGGCAAGACGAATGCGGTAGAGGGCATCTATATCTTCGCTCGCGGAAGATCGTTCCGTCGAGGCGAGGAGCGTGATCTTATAAGATTCGGTGCCGATGGCTTCAACGTCTCTATCGAGTACGAGGATAAAAACGGAGCTAATACTCTTGAATATTCCGTATT
The DNA here is from genome assembly GCA_045129715.1 of Eubacteriales bacterium. Taxonomy (GTDB): domain Bacteria; phylum Bacillota; class Clostridia; order Oscillospirales; family CAG-272; genus UBA1740. The sequence continues at coordinate 13,401 of JBGVKA010000041.1, forward strand.
CGGAAGAGAAAGACGCAGGAAGATAAACGGATATAAGATATCCCGCGCATCCGAAATGATAGGTAACTTCAAGGCGGTGCTCTTCTGCCCCGACGATCTTACTCTCGTTAAGGGAGGCCCCGACGAAAGACGCGAGTTTTTAAACGTTGCTATCTCGCAGTGCTTCCCCACCTATATCTCTCTTTACGCCGATTATAAAAAGGCACTTGAAAACAGAAACGCAATGCTCAAAAATGCGTCAAAGGGACTCTATTTTGACGAAAACGAGCTTTTAGCGTGGTCGGATTCCATAGCCGGATACGCCTCGCTTATATACTCAGAGCGCAAAAAATACTTAAAAAAGCTCGAGGTATACGCTCGCGCTTATATGAAGGATATTTCCGACGGTAAGGAGGAGCTGACTCTCACCTATAAAAGTGATATAGACGGTATCTTCACCACCACCGACGAAATAAAGGAAGAATATAAGCGTATCTACAGAGAAAATCTTCATAAGGAAAGAGCGGCAGGCGTGACTCTCTACGGTCCGCACCGCGAGGATATCATTATAAAAATAAACGGAAACGATGCGCGCATCTTCTCCTCTCAAGGTCAGCAGAGATCTATAGTTCTCTCGCTGAAGATGGCTGAGGGAGAGGTAAGCCGTGAGCTGTTTTCGGAATATCCCGTATTTTTGTTTGACGACGTTCTCTCGGAGCTCGACGATAAAAGACAAAGCTTCGTCTTAAGCGGAATGCAGGACAGACAGATCATAATAACCTCCTGCGAAAGACTCAGAACGGCAGGCAAGGTCATAGAGGTCAGGGGAGGAGAGTTCGGATAATGTATCTTCACATAGGAAACGGTATAACCGTAAGAAAGAAGAGCATCATAGGTATCTTCGACCTCGATAGCTCTACCGTCTCGGCGGTGACGAAAAAATACATCAACAAAAACGAAAAGGACGGCAATATTATTTACGGAGACTCCGACCTTCCGCGAACCTTCGTGCTTCACGAGAAATTTAGCGGTACTGAGAAGAAATACAAAATAAAATTGTCGAGAATTTCATCGCAGGGCTTGAAAATAAGAGCCGAGGGCGATGATTACAACGAAAATTTATGATTCTATGAGTCATAACGAAAGGAAAAAGATAAGTATGGAAGAAAATAAGATTGTGAACGGCGGATACGACGACAGTCAGATACAGGTTCTTGAAGGACTTGAAGCCGTAAGAAAACGCCCCGGAATGTATATCGGTACGACTTCCCTGCGCGGTCTTCATCATCTTGTTTATGAAATAGTTGACAATTCTATAGACGAGGCTCTCGCGGGCGAATGTAACGCGATAAGAGTAACCATCTGGGAGGATAACAGCGTATCCGTTGAGGACGACGGACGAGGAATCCCCTCCGGATTTAACGAGAAGCTCGGTCTTCCTACCCTTGAGGTCGTATACACGGTGCTCCACGCAGGCGGTAAGTTCGGCGGTGAGGGATATAAGATCGCAGGAGGACTTCACGGTGTTGGTGCGTCCGTAGTTAACGCGCTTTCCGAGTGGGTAGAGGTTGCAAATCACAGAGACGGTCAGAGATATACCGAAAGATTTGAGCGCGGAAAAGTGGCAAGGCCCTTCACCTGTGAGGGTGCTACCGATAAGCGCGGTCTTTACGTAAGATTCAAGCCCGATCCCGAGATATTTGAGGAGACGGTGTTTGATTATGAAATACTTCTCACAAGAATGAGAGAGCAGTCCTTCCTTAACGCAGGCGTAAGAATAATTCTTACCGATATGCGCGAGGGCAGGGAGCGCGAGGAGGTGCTTCACTACGCGGGCGGTATCGTGTCCTTCGTAGAGTTCCTTAACAACGAGAAGCGCGGCACTCCCATTCATCCCCAGGTCATTTATATGAAGGGCGAAAAGAACGGCGCGATAGCCGAGGTCGCAATGCAGTATAATGACAGCTACAACGAAACGATAATATCCTTCGCTAACAATATGGCTACCATCGAGGGCGGTACGCACGAAACGGGCTTCAAATCCGCGCTCACGAAGGCTATAAACGATTACGCGAGAAAGATAAAGGCTATCAAGCCCGACGATAAGGGACTTTCGGGAGACGACGTCAGAGAAGGTCTCGTTGCGATAATCTCCGTAAAGCTTACCGACGCTCAGTTTGAGTCACAGACCAAGGCTAAGCTCGGAAACAGTGAGATGAGAACGCTCGTCGATAACATAGTATCCCAGAAGCTTGAGGAATTCCTTGAAGAGAATCCCTCGGTAGGTAAAATAATAATAGAAAAGGCTCTTGCGGCAAACCGCGCAAGAGAGGCTGCAAGAAAGGCAAGAGAGTCCATAAGACGTAAGAACGTTCTTGAGGTATCCACTCTTCCCGGAAAGCTCGCTGACTGTAACGAGCGTGATGCAAGACTCACCGAGGTCTATCTCGTAGAGGGAGACTCCGCAGGAGGCTCTGCAAAGGGATGCCGAGACAGCCGCTTCCAGGCGATACTTCCTCTTCGCGGTAAGGTGCTTAACGTAGAAAAGGCAAGACTTGATAAGGTCTACGGCAATACGTCTCTTATTCCCATCATTCAGGCACTCGGATGCGGTATCGGAGACGAGTTCGATATAACGAGACTCCGTTACGGAAAGATAATAATCATGGCGGATGCCGACGTAGACGGCTCGCACATCAGAATACTTCTTCTCACCTTCTTCTTCCGTCATATGAGACCTCTTATTGAGGGCGGTCACGTATACCTCGCTCAGCCCCCTCTTTATAAGGTACACAAGGGCAAGCAGATGAGATACGCATTCTCGGATGCCGAAAGAGATAAATACATCGAGGAGCTCGGCGTTAAGGGCGTTGAGAGCGAAAGATATAAAGGTCTTGGAGAAATGGACCCCGAGCAGCTCTGGGAAACCACTATGGACCCCGAAACCAGAACTCTTCTTAAGGTAGATATAAACGATGCAATAGCCTGCGACGAGACCTTCTCCGTTCTTATGGGAGATATGGTCGAGCCTCGAAGAGATTTCATATCAAAGAACGCAAAGTTCGTTCAGAATCTCGATATTTAATATCGTGCGGTAAGAAGATCTCTTAAAGAAAGGAAAAATAATGGAACATAATTATAAAAGCTCTGATATTGAATTTCCCTTGCAGAAAATAGAGCTTAGGGATATGAGAAAGGAAGTTGAGACCTCCTTTATCGAATATTCGATGAGCGTTATCACCTCGCGTGCTCTTCCCGACGTAAGAGACGGAATGAAGCCCGGTCAGAGAAGAATTCTCTACGCTATGTACGAGGACAATCTTACTCACGACAAGCCCTTCCGTAAGTCCGCGACCACGGTCGGTAACGTTCTCGGTAGATACCATCCGCACGGCGACTCCGCCGTATACGGCACAATGGTAAGAATGGCGCAGGATTTCTCCCTCAGATACACTCTCGTTGAGGGACACGGTAACTTCGGTAGCGTTGACGGAGACCCGCCCGCAGCTTACCGTTATACCGAGGCGAGAATGAACAGGATCGCCAACCATATGATGAGCGACATTGAGAAGAACGTCGTTCCCATGACGAGAAACTTTGACAATACGAGAGACGAGCCCACGGTTCTTCCCTCACGCTTCCCCAACCTCCTCGTAAACGGCTCAGTCGGTATCGCGGTAGGTATGGCAACGAACATTCCCCCTCACAATCTCTCCGAGGTAATAGGCGGAGTTATATACAGAATAGACCATCCCGATTGCTCCGTTGACGAGCTTATGGAATACATCAAGGGCCCCGATTTTCCGACCGCCGCTATCATTTACGGAACTCGCGGAATAAGAGAGGCTTACGAGACCGGTAAGGGCAGAGTTTACGTAAGAGCAAGAGGCAGAGTCGAGGACGAGCACAAGAGGATCATATTCACCGAGATTCCCTATATGGTAAACAAGTCTATGCTTATCGAAAGCATGGCAACTCTCGTAAAGGATAAGAAGATAGAGGGCATTACAGGTCTTCGCGACGAGTCCGGAAGAGGCGGTATGAGGATCGTCGTTGAATACAGACGGGATGCAAACGGCGAGGTCATTCTCAACCAGCTCTACAAGTATACTCAGCTTCAGGACACCTGCTCGATAAATATGCTCGTTATAGACGGAGGAGAGCCTAAGATCCTTCCTCTTGGCGACATACTCGACAGATACATTACCTTCCAGAAGAGCGTTATCGTAAACAGAACTCAGTTCGACCTCGATAAAGCACTCAAAGAGATACACATTCTTGAGGGATACAAGACCGCTATAGACAATATAGACGAGGTCATCTCGATAATCAAGAAGAGTGAATCTATTCCCAACGCAAAGGAAAAGCTTATTGAAAGATTCGGACTTTCCGACGCTCAGTCTCAGGCTATCGTCGAGATGACTCTCGGTAAGCTCTCAGGACTCGAAAGACAGAAGGTCGAGGACAGAATAGCAAAGCTTTCCGTTCTTATCGCAGAGCTTCGCGGGATCCTTGCGGACGAGGAGAAGATAAAGGATATACTTAAGAACGAGCTCACCGAGATCGATAACAAGTTCGGTGATGAAAGAAGAACCGAAATTATTGAGGCTACCGAGGAGATCGACCTCGAGGACCTCATCGAAAGACACACCTGCATACTCACGATGAGCCATACCGGATACATCAAGCGTCAGAAGGCTGACGTTTACGTTGCTCAGAACAGAGGCGGTAAGGGTATCAAGGGTATGACCACCAAGGAGGAGGATTACGTAGAAAAGGTTCTCGTAACGAGCAGCCACTCTCACGTAATGTTCTTCACCAACCTCGGAAGAGTTTACTGCAAGAAGGCGTACAGGATCCCCGAGTCCTCGAAGACCGCAAAGGGAACGAACCTCGTTAACATAATCGAGCTTCAGGAGGGCGAAAAGGTAACCTCTATGATAAGCGTTTCCGAGTTTGCCGAGGGCGAATATCTTACGATGGTAACGAAAAACGGTATCATAAAGAAGACTCTTCTTACCGAGTTTGAGTATCAGCGTAAGGGCGGTAAGATCGCTATCAATCTCGACGAGGGTGACGAGCTCATCTTCGTAAGACATACCAAGGGTGACCAGAGCGTTATGATCGCAACTCGCAAGGGTATGTGTGTAAGATTTGACGAGAATAACGTAAGAGGTATGGGAAGAGCCGCAAGAGGCGTTAAGGGTATAACCCTTCAGGACGGTGACTACGTAATAGGCGTGGCTATCGTTGACGACACGAAGAAGCTTCTCACCGTTACCGAAAACGGTATGGGTAAGAGAACCTCATTTGAGGACTTCCGCGAGATGAAGCACAGAGGCGGTAAGGGCGTTGCCTGCCATAAGCTCACCGAAAAGAGCGGAGATCTTGCAGCTATCCAGACCGTTGACGACGATGATGACGTTATGATGATAACCGATAAGGGAACCATCATAAGAATGTCCGTCTCGGATATCAACGTATATTCAAGAACCGCAGGCGGCGTTATCGTTATGAGAATTTCCGACGATACGAGGATCGTAACTCTCTCAAGACTCGAAAAGCTCGAGGAGATCGAAGAGGCTGAGGAGAAGATCAACGAGGAAAACAAGAGCATCGAAAGTACCGAAATTAAAGAAAACGCAATGACAGACGAGCAAGAGCCTCTTACCGACGAGGATGCTTCAGATGAAAATTAAGGCGTTTTTGTTAACGTTAGTAGTCATATTCTCTGCTTTCAGCCTTAATTCCTGCAAGGAAAAGGTGAAGGACAGAGAATATAACGAGGGCGAGGTTTTAGAGGCCGCAAGGACTCTTATAAAAAAATCGGAGACTCTTAACGAAATATATTACGGTCACGGAATAGAGTATGATATAGGTGATACGAGCAACGCAAACGGATATTATTATCCTGCGGATCTTATGTCTCTTGATAAATACGGAGTAACGAACGTTGAGGATATCAAAAGACTTACGAGAGAATGCTTCACCACAGGACAGTCGGATTATATGATCAATACCGTGCTTTCCTCAATAAGAGACTCAAGCGGTGATATAATATATTTCGCAAGATATTATCAGGAATACGAAACTCTTAACGAGAGCGTTGAAAAATGCGTTATGGTATATTCAAGATACGAGGTGCTTCTCGTTGATACCGTAGAATATTTATACGATACATTAAGAGTCGTTGACGTAGAGGGCGAGATCATAAAGGTAGAGATAGAGGCTAAAGCAACGAGCCCTAAAGGAAGCACACAGACGAAGAGAGTTATTATAAATCTTATTGAAGAGGATAACGGCTTCAGAATCGATTCCCCGACCTACGTAAGAAATACCGAGATTCAGGAATAAAATAAATAAAATAAAAATATTTTTTAAATGAAAGGACACGAAAATTATGATGACCTTCAAAGAAAAACTCGTTGTACTCAGAAAAATCAAGCATCTCACTCAGGATGAGTTTGCAAGCGCGGTTGGCGTATCCCGTCAGGCAGTTTATAAGTGGGAATCCGGTCAGTCCTATCCCGAAGTACAGAAGCTTATCGAGATGAAGCTCCTCTTTGGAATTTCCATTGACGATCTTCTTGACGATACCTTCGAGATCGAGCTTCCCAAGAAGAAGAGAAGAAAGAGAACTCCCAAGGCTCCCACAGAGGCTACCGAGGCAGCAGCTACCGAGGCACCTAAGGCAGAGCCCGCAGCTCCTAAGGCAGAGCCCGCAGCACCCAAGGCACCTGCAGCACCCAAGGCACCCGCAGCTCCTAAGGCAGCTCCCAAGACTGAGGTCAAGGAAGAGACCAAGGTTGAAGCACCCGTAGCTGAAGAGGTAGAAGAGGTTGCAGCTGAGCCCGTAGAAAAGACTCCCAGAATCGAGTTCACCGCTACCAAGATCGACATCAACGATCCCACTGATAAGTACGCTAAGAAGGGCGGACTCTTCAGCAAGATCTTCGGTGCAAAGAAGTAATTTTTATAAGTTAGCGAAATCTCTTTAAATAAAGAGTATACTTAAGCACAGAAAAATACTTAGAATAAAAAGGCCGGCTTTGATTTTTATCGGCCGGCCTTTAAAAAAAATGAATACAGGTATGGGACCGTGTCAATAATACACCTAAAAGAGAGGCGGTATTATGCGCGGTTATCAAAAAAACGTTATATATCTGAAGAACGTAGGAAGCTCGGTTTTTGAGGAAGCTTATTTCGTTATAAGACCGGGTGTCGAAAAGGTAGAAAGCAAAGGGCAGGATCTTATATCCGAGGCCAACCGTATAATAGAAGAGAGCGTAGGCTTAGATAAAAATAAAAAGCGCGCTATAGGACTTAAGGAAACGATAATTTTCGTATCGGGATTTTTAATTTCAGCGGTGCTTACGCTGAGTATCGCATATATAATATAGGATAAATTTAAACAAGAAAACAACTCGCGCAAGGCGCAGAAACGGACATAGAATGAAAACAGAAAAAATCAGCCTAAAAGGAGAAAGAAAAACCACAAATCGCAAAAAGCAAGGAAGAAGATATATCAAGCCAAGCAGTAATAAAAGCGAAAACACCAAGCAAAAAAACGTCTCTGAAAAGCAAGAAAATAGAGAAAATAAGATAAAAAACGACAAAAATGTAAATATAGATTTACAAATAGATACTAAAAATAAAAAACAGAATAACACAGAGACGGAAAACGTTAATAAAAAGCCTACTAAATCTAAAAGAAATAAATACGCAAATAAAAAGCCTAAGGCTGCAAAGAGCGCGCAAACCGAAGCAAAATCAGAGGTTAAAAAGACTGAGGCACAGGTCAAGAAGAATGAAGCTCAGGTAGAGAAAAACGAGAAGAAGACCGAAACCAAGGCACCGAAAAATAGCGGCGGTGCACAGAAGAAAAATACCTCGAAGACCAAAAACGGCAAGATAAACGCTCTTGCAAGAAACGGTTATCTCTTTGACGAGATAGACGAGGGTATCAATCTTTCAAAGATAGAGAGCTCGTATAAAAAGAGCGAGCACCGTCCTAAAATGAAGGAAAAGAAAATGAAGATAATCGCGCTCGGAGGACTCGCGGAGATAGGTAAAAATATCACCGTTTTTGAGTACGGAGACGATATCGTTATAATTGACGCAGGTCTCGCCTTTCCCGATGACGATATGCTCGGCGTAGATCTCGTTATCCCCGATTTTACTTATCTTATCGAAAACGCGCACAAGATAAAAGCACTCCTTATCACACACGGTCACGAGGATCACATAGGAGCAGTTCCCTATCTTCTCTCAAAGATAGATATTCCCGTGTACGGAACTAAGCTTTCTCTCGGTATAATCGAGGGCAAGCTTGACGAGAATCCCCCGCCCTTCTCACCCCGACTTTATACGGTCGAGGCAGGGGACGTGATAAATCTCGGCGTGTTTAAGGCGGAATTTATTCACGTTAACCACTCGATAGCGGATGCATCTGCTATCTGTTTGAGAACGCCCGTAGGAAACGTATTCCATTCGGGAGATTTTAAGCTTGACGTCTCTCCCATTGACGGAAAGATGATGGATCTTACGAGGATCGGAGAAATAGGAAGAGAGGGTGTCAGCCTTCTTCTTTGTGAGTCAACGAATGCCGAGCGCGGTGGATTCACACCCTCGGAAAGAACCGTTGGCGGATCTCTTGACAGAATATTTATGCAGAGCGAGGGCAAGAGACTTATAATTGCGACCTTCTCCTCAAACGTGCACAGAGTTCAGCAGATAATAAACGCCTCGGCTAAATACGGCAGAAGAGTTGCCGTTATAGGACGAAGCATGACCAACATTCTCGGTGCCGCCGTTGAGCTCGGCTATATGGATATCCCCGATGACGTTCTTATCGATATCAAGGATATAAACAGATACAGACCGGGCGAGCTCACACTCATAACCACGGGAAGCCAGGGCGAGCCCATGTCCGCACTCTACAGAATTGCCTTCTCCGAGCACGACAGAGTCAAGCTCTCGCCAAACGATATCGTAGTTTTAAGTTCGAGTGCTATCCCCGGCAATGAAAAGCTCGTTGGAAAGATAATCAACGCGCTTATAAAAAACGGCGTTAAGGTCGTAAACGACTCCGTTGAGGAGGTCCACGTTTCGGGACACGCGTGCAGAGAGGAAATAAAGCTCCTTATCGCGCTCCTTAAGCCGAAATATTATATGCCCATCCACGGTGAATACAGGCACCTTTATGCAAATAAGGAGATTGCCGAGTATATGGGTATCCCCTCGTCAAATATATTCGTCTCGGATATAGGCCGCGTGCTTGAGCTCGATAAAAAGAGCCTTGCGTTTGCAGGAAGCGTACCATCGGGTAAGGTGCTTATAGACGGCTCGGGTGTCGGTGACATCGGAAGCGTCGTTCTCAGAGACAGAAAGCATCTCTCCGAGGACGGACTCGTGGTTATAGTATCGGTAGTAAACCTCTCCGAGAGACTTCTCTTCTCTGGCCCCGATATCGTATCCAGAGGCTTTGTTTACGTCAAGGAATCACTCGATTTTATGGATAAGACAAAGAAGATAGCAGAGCACTCGCTCGATAAGATGCTCGATGCGGGAATTCGCGATATGGCGCAGATTAAAAATGCAATGCGCGACGACGTCTCAAAATTCATCTTCAAGGAAACGAAGCGCAGACCTATGATACTTCCTATCATTATGGAGGTTTAAGCGCACGAAGAGGCAAAAAAACGGCATAGAGCTATAGAATAAAGACGATCTATGGCTTAAGTCCGTCATAAAAGCAGCTTTAAAATAAAAAAGAGAACCGATCTTGTATGCTAAAGGTCAAATGCCTTTAAGATGCATATAAGAAAGGTTCTTTTTTTGTTTTTAAGCACGTTGTCGGTGTGATCTTGAGCAAATATCCTCCCATACGGCATCTGATTTTTTAAGGGAGACCGATAGCCTCTTAACGTAACTTTATTTGCCAATAAGAGAAAAAACTTTAGCGCGAATTATCCGTTAAGGACATCGCGCTAAACTGCTTTTTATGAAATTAGTCCGCTTATCCACGAGAGGACGGAGGGCATCGCGAGTGCGATAGCTATATATGCTGCGAAAAGAATTGCGCAGGAAACGAGTCCCTTAGTAAGAGTCGTGCTCTTATCCGCGATAAAGGTTTCGGCGGCGTCCTTTTTATCGGCAGGAATGTAGAACGAAGCCTCGGCAAAATTGATTTTCGGAGATATGCTCTCGTCAATTTCCGCGAGCTTTTTTCTTTTTTCTTCCTTTGGAAGACCGCGCAGATGCTTTTTCTTATCTAAAAGAGCCGTGTATTCCTCGTACGTAAGCTCCTTTTCGTCTTTTAAGGATATCAAGCTCTTGAGAGCACCGCTTCTCGTCCTGAGAAGCCATTTAACCGCGCGTGAAGAACCAAGACCGATATCGGAGAGCTTCTTAGCTTGCTCCTCACCGTGAGAGCCCGTACGCGTAAGCTTTCTCAGAATGAGCGTTGCCGTTCCGTTGTAATAATTGATAAACATAGTGGCAAGCGCAAGACCGATAAAAACGAAAAATAAAAGCTTATTTATCGCGAGGTCTGACTCAAAGCCCTTGTAGTCACTGAGCTTGATATCGATATATTTGTTGTAGAAATTCTTAATAAAATTCATTTTTTATCCTAAATCAGATCTCGTCGAGAAAATCGTTACCGCAGATGGTCTTAAGAAGCTCGTCAAGATCCTCGTTATCCTCGTAGAAGAGAGTAACGCTCTTTTTCTTACCGTTACCCTTGATCTTTACGACTCTGCCGAGGTGAGACTGAATTCTAAGCTCCATTTCTCTGAAATAATCCACGACGGGAAGAGTCTCCTCCTCTTCCTCCTCAACGACGGGCTTGAGCTTGTTGATCCTCTTAACCTCCTCCTCAAGCTGACGGACGGAGAGATCGTATTCAACTACCTTGTTTGCAAGAAGGAGCATATTTTCACGCTCCTTAACACCGAGAAGAGTTCTTCCGTGGCCCGCGGAAATATCACCGTTGGCAACCATTTCAAGAACGTCACCGGGAAGGTCAAGGAGTCTTGTGGAGTTCGCAATTGCACTACGGCTCTTGCCAACCTTCTCTGCAAGCTCTTCCTGGGTGAGTCCGTATTCCTCAGCGAGAGTCTTGAACGCAAGTGCCTCTTCAATGGGGTTGAGATCCTCACGCTGAATGTTCTCTATAAGAGAAATTTCGGCAACCTTTCTATCGTCTCTGTCAAGAATAATAGCAGGAATCTCGTCGAGCTCTGCAAGCTTAGAGGCGCGGAAACGTCTCTCTCCTGCAATTATCTGATATCTTCCCTCACCGTACTCACGAACGAGAATGGGCTGAAGAAGACCGTTTTCCTTAATGGACGAGGCAAGCTCCTCAAGAGCCTCCTTGTCGAAATACTTTCTCGGCTGATCGCTCTTGGGATCGATCATAGAAAGCTTAAGTATAGTTATAACGTTTTCGCCACCTGCGGTGGTTTTTTCGAGTGAATTTTCAAGAAATATAGCATCAAGACCGCGACCGAGACCGCTGTTCTTTTTTCTCATATAAATAGCCTCCTTAAAAAAGTTTTGTTTTAATGGAAATAAGTAGGAAAATCGGTATTAAAACGAGTACCGAAAGGGGGATAAACTGTGAAAATGTAAAACTTTACCATTTTTATTTTAAAACTCGCTGAGAACCAAAAAAACACGCGAATTATATTAAATGGTAAATAATGGTAAAAATATACCTTTTGATGAAATCAAATTAAAATTACCGTTAAAACGATATTTACGGCAAAAACACGGAAAAAAGTTAAAATTAATCAAAAATCCCGCAAAACTCTGAAAATACACGGAAAAGCATCAAAAAACTACGAATAAACGCTTCAAGAAAACTCTTCAAATAGACGAATTGAATGCAAGGACCGTATTTTCAGAATATGAAAGCCACCGTAAAAAACGCGTGAAAAACACAGTTAAAGCAAATGTTTCACGTGAAACATTGAAATCACGCTGAAAATTAAATTCTAAGCATTAATTCCTTTGCTACCGCAGCATACTCAAGAGAGCCTTTTCCGTAAGGATCGTGATAGCAGATAGGCTCGCCATAGCCGGGAGCTTCGGAAATTCTTACGGTTCTGGAGATCGGAACCTTGAACAATCTGTCCGCATAGTACTTTTTAAGCTCGTTTACAACCTGATTTGTCAAGGTGAGGCGACCGTTATACATAGTTAAGAGTATTCCGACTATTCTTAATTCAGGGTTGAAGAGCTGATGTATCTTCTTTATGGTATTAAATAACTGAGACATACCCTCAAGAGAATAGAATTCACACTGCATCGGGATAACAACACCGTCGGAAACGGATAACGCTTTTACGGTGAGCATACCGAGAGAAGGGGGACAATCAATGAAAATATAGTCATATTCATCGCGAATTTTGTCAATTGCCACCTTTATGTAGTCAAATTCGGCTTCTCCGGCTTCCTCTAAATCGTGAAGCTCGAGCTCAGCTCCTGCTAAATCGATAGTTGCAGGAATTACCGAAAGATTTTTGAATTTTGTCTTGATTACGCTATCGTGAACGTCACAATTCCCTATTATAACGTCATAAATAGACTTTTTTATCTTGGATTTTGCAATACCAAGACCGCTCGTTGCATTTCCCTGAGGATCCATATCGATCATAAGAACCTTTTTACCCTTGTTTGCAATCTGAGCGGATATATTTACGCACGACGTAGTCTTACCAACGCCGCCCTTCTGGTTAGAAAAAGAAACGATTTTTCCCATTTTGTGAAGCGTAAACCTCCTTGTAGAATAGTCACCGCTACAAAACACCTCTAAATCGGTAGCGTTTTACCGCAAATAATAAAACCGCCGAATAATATAGAAATACGAGCAAAATCACCCGAAAAAGCGTGTAATATAGCGAAAAAAGTATAAAATTACGCATAATAATTATAACATTTTATATAGATGAATGTCAATATCTATATAATAAAAACTTTTAAATATATTGTTAAGAAAATTTCCAATAAAACAATTCGAAAATACCGCGTATTATAGATCCGAGCTCGGTTCTCCTATTATTCTTGCACTTGTTTTTCTTTCTGTCGATATGTGAGCTTCGCCCACTCGATATGTTCTCGCTTTGCTCGAACTCGATATATTGTCGCTACGCGCCAATTCGATATGAGATAAATCCCTCGTTTGCGAAGCAAACATATCGAGCCGAAGGCATATCGAGTTGCATTAGCAACATATCGAAAATCCCGCAAGGGATTTATCTCGATGTGTGATACTCCGTTAAGAGTATCACGCTATAGCCTTCCCTTTTTAAAAAATGGCTAATTATTCTAAAATAAGTCTAAACCACCTTGATCGATCTATATATCACCAACGAAATAACGCAAGCTTGTTTCACGTGAAACATCGGAAAAAGCTTGATTAAACGCGCATAAATCATACTTAAACTCAAGAAAACTCGCGAAAAAAAGACGAATAAGCACAAAAATATAAAAACACTTTAAAAATGAATGTTTCACGTGAAACAAGGATACAACGATTAGAGGGAGCCGGATCCACATAAAGCACTGATGTTTCACGTGAAACATCAGTGTTTAACGGTCAAAAAACAACTATCATCAATAAAACGGTGCTCGCGATACTCTTTGAGCTAAGAAACAAAAAAGCAATGTTTCACGTGAAACGTTACTTAAATAAGGCAAAAAAACAGATATAAATATGGCAAAAATCAGGAAAAAGATCGGTAAAAACGATTAAAAACGCGAAAATAACATATAAAATAGCCGTTTTTAGCCTAAAACATAGCAAAAAACTAAAAAACGGTAGAATACCTATACTAACGGTCACGCGGCCAGAACTCCTTATTTGAGCGAAGATAATTGCCGAGCTTAAGCTTATACGCGAGCGGACGACCTTATTCTTGACTATACCCTTTAATAAAGCTCTCGGAGTATATAAAATAAGGCTAAAAAATGTTTTTTTGAGCCAAAAACCGTGAAAAAATAGCCATTTTTACGCCTAAAATACTTTTTTTGCGTATTTTTCATCACCGATCCGAGAACTTCCGGCATTAGTCTGAGTGTTCTCTATTACCAAAATATTAGTATTTTGGTGCAGATCTCGGCATTTTTTGTTACCGGATGTAAAGATTTTTGCGGCTAAACCTTACAAAACGTGCTGAGATAACGTGGGAAAATTCCCTATCTTGTGTTATAACTCGAGGTATGTGAAAACATAGTGCGTCAGAGGGCATATATGGCGATATTTTTCAAAAAAATAGCCGTTTTTAAATACAAAATACCACAAAAGACATCATAAAGGCGTGTTGTTTGTGAGTTTTCAAAAATGCTTTTTAATGTCAAAATGGTAAAATATGGAAGAAAATTCACGCTTTTGCGGATTATATTTTTGCTCCGTGTTTTTTGAGCCGATTTTTTGCCGTGTTTTTCGTTAAAGATGCGAAATATTACTACCTGGTTACGAATGGTAAAATATAACATTTATGGAATAAAAATTCATAATATGTATAAATATGCGAGTTTTTTGTTAAACTTGAAGCTTTGCGATAATAGAAAGCTTAAATATAAAACGGTGGAGCTTCGTCGAAAGACTACGATTTTGATATCTGATAAGACTCAAAATAAATAATTTTGCCTTACCTTTGGTACATCCGAAAATAAAAGCTATTCCCAAAACGGATAATAATATCTCGGTATAAATGCCGAAAAAAGCGCATAAAAGACTCAAAACGGTGAATTTTGATAATAGTTCCCTTTTAGTGAAAACTCTCTTGACATAGCAGCTATAAAATGGTAAAATATAAGGGTAAGAAAAAACGCTCAAAAAATGCGACCAAAATTTGACATAGAATAAAAATGCGTTTTTATAAAAGCTTATAAAATGCGAATATACGAAACTGTACGAAAAAACGCGACCGAAAGAGTTTTCGTACAAGCTTGTATGAAAATGCGCCTGAACGGAGCTTTTTGCCATCACTCAACGTAACGGTTATGAGTGAGTATTACTAAGGTGAAAGCCAAATTGAACCGCGGCTACCTCCAAAGCAAGCTAAAAAGTGCGGTCAACCCGTGCTTTATGTGATTTAAAATCAAGCTTTAGTGTGCCTTGATTCCCGCGCTAAAAGGAGCTTGAAGGCGTTTTTGTGGAACGTTTCGTATAAAAAATGGATAAAATAAGGAAAAACGATATGAACGAAATGAATTTTAATAACGATGTTGTAAATAATAACGCACCTATTAAGGTATCGAACGAATACGATACCGTATTTTTCCTCGTGAGACACGGTCAGAGTATAGGAAACGCAAAGCGCGAGTTTCTTGGCCACACCGATAAGGATCTCTCCGAGCTTGGCTATTTGCAGGCACAGAAGACCGCAGATTTCCTCGCTAACGAGAGAATAGATATCATATATTCAAGCGACCTTATCAGAGCCTACAATACCGCACTTCCCCACGCAAAGCTTCGCGGTATGCAGGTTATCGGAGACAGAAATCTCCGCGAGCTTCAGGCAGGTGTTTGGGAAGGAATGCGCGTTGAGGACATAATCGCGAAATATCCCCACGAATTTCTCGACGAATGGAGAGCTAATTTCGGTCTTGCAACACTCCCCGGCGGAGAAAGTGTGCAGGGCGCGGGCGAGAGATTTTACAGAGAGATTATGAAAATAGCCGAGGAGAATCGCGGAAAGAGAATACTTATCGCGGCTCACGCGGCGGTTATAAGGGCATTCTGGGGCAAGATGACCTCCACGGCACCCGAGGATCTCGCATCTGCATTTGACTATCCCACAAACGCCTCTGTAAGCGTATTCTACTACGACGGCAAGAAACTCCACGCGGGCGAGTATTCTCACGATGCCCACCTCGCCGACCTTAAAACCGAGCTTAATAACGCGTAAGGCGATACCTTTTACTTATAACAGCGAGAAAAATGGGGCAAGTAGATCAAAAGGTAAATAAGTAAAAAGCCGGTCGAACGAAAAGCTGACCGACAAAGGCTGATCAAAAAGCTAATTGAAAAAGACAAACGAAAAACAAAACAAGTAAAAAAGCAAACAAAAAAACGGCAAATAAAAATATCAAATAAAAATATCAAATAAAAATGTCTAATAAAAACATCAAATAAAAACAGGAAACAAAAAGAGAGCGAAAGGTGTTTTGAACTGAACCCATAAAAACGGACATTGAATAAAAAGACCTCTTGTAGTAGAATAGAGATATCTACT